>JAJCZO010000162.1 GCA_029262355.1 Deltaproteobacteria bacterium | reverse complement strand
GTCCTCCTGGTCCGCCCCGACCATCACGCGGGCCACCGTCGCGCGTCCGCGGTCGCCGCGGTGCCGGCTTGTACTCGACGAGCAGCTCGTCCTCCGGGAAGTCGTGATCGATCTTGAAACCGATGAGCTTCTCGATCCCCTCGAGGCTTTCCACGTAGCGTTCACACGCCAAAGAGATCGCTGCGCCGCTTGCCCCCGCCCGCGCGGTACGGCCGACCCGGTGGACGTAGTCCTCCGGGTCGAGGGGCAAGTCGTAGTTGATCACGTGGGTTACGCCTTCGATGTGAAGCCCGCGTGAGGCGACGTCGGTCGCGACCAGAATCGGCAAAGACCCATCACGGAACTGCTCGAGGATCTTCATGCGCTTCCGCTGCTCGATGTCGCCCGTGATCTGCTCGGCCGGGTGGCCGTTCAGAGCGAGCGTGCGACAGAGCTGGTCGGCGGTCCGACGCATGTTCACGAACACGAGCGTGCGCTCTGGCCGCTCCCGCTGAAGAAGGCCGATCAGGACGGAGACCTTCTCGTGGACGCCGACGTGATACAAGGTGTGATTGACGCCTTCGGCGGTGACCTGCTCCGGTTTCACCTCGATGCTCACCGCATCGTTCATGAACATATAGGCGAGCTCGAGAACCTCCTGGGACAACGTCGCGGAGAACAGAAGCGACTGACGTTGTTCGGCCGGCGTGCATCGGCTCAGCAGGAAGCGCAGGTCTCGAATGAACCCCATGTCGAACATGCGGTCAGCCTCGTCGATGACGAGCACCTCGATCGCGCGGAGGTCGTAGACCCTCTGCTTCAAGTAGTCGATCAGCCGCCCGGGGGTACCGACCAGGATGTCGACGTCCTGCCCGAGGTTCTCTCGCTGCTTCTTATAATCGACGCCGCCGTACACGGCCTGGATCGTCAGGCCATTGCCGTACCCCAGAAGCTCCGCGTCGCTGGCGATCTGAACCGCCAACTCCCGAGTCGGCGCGATCACCAACGCCCGGGGTGCCGCAGGCCTGCGCGGGTTTCGATTCTCGAGCAGGCGGGTGAATAGGCTGATGAGGAACGCTGCGGTCTTGCCCGTGCCGGTCTGAGCCTGGCCGGCGACGTCGCGCCCCGCGAGCGTCAGCGGCAGAACCTTCGCCTGGATCGGGGTACACTCGGTGAACCCCGCGTGTCGTAGCCCGGCGCGTACGAGGTCGTGAAGGGGCAGCTCATCGAACCTGAGCGTCTGCACGTCTTCGCCGGAGCCGTCGGCCGACTTCGGGTCGTCCGGCGGTGGCTCCGTTGGGGACCCTTCGGTCGTCATAGCGGGAACGCCTCTCGCAGCGCAGATAGGTCCTTTAACAAAGGGCTCTCTGGCCTTCCAGCAACCGAACAGGGCGGCTCGGGACAACTACCGTAGGCCGTACCAGGCCGCGCAACCCACCACGAGAACCTGAATCTCGGTGACGAGCACGCCTCGCCAGTTTCCAGAACTGACCCCTGCGTAGATTAGCAGGCCCGTCACTCCGGCGATCGCGAGGAGTGCCCAGGTAGACGGCTTCAGCTCACGCCGGGCGGGCCTTTCCTTCTGCTTCTTCGCCATCGGGTTGCCTGCCCTACTACGAGAAAGGCTCCCGGGTCCAGCGCACGTCGGCGAGGGGGCGGCGGCCTCGTCAAGCAGGAAATGCTTCCCAGCCACGGTCCCGAAGCTGCCGGATCAGCTCCCCCGGGTCGCCATTCGCGATTGCAATGGCCGCGCCGCCTCCCCCCGCCCCGGTGAGCTTTGCTCCGAGCGCGCCGCACCTGCGAGCGTCGTCGACCAGGCGGTCGAGTTCGCCGGTCGATACGCCGCAGGCTCGCAGAAGCTCGTGATTCATCGACATCAGTTCGCCAAGCAGCGACCAGTTCGCGTCCTCGATGGCGCCGCGCGCGGTCCGCACGAGCTCTCCGATGGCGCCGAAGATCGGCGCGTACACTTCTGGAGAGGCCGCGGCCCGCGCGCGTAGGCTGCCCACGGTCTCTCCCGTGTGATGGCGCGTGCCCGACAGTGCCACGACCACCGGCAATGTCTCGCCCGCGCGGATCGTCTGCCACCGCATCGGGGGCCCGGTCTCGAACCAAAGGAGCCCACGCCGCGCAGCAGTCGTCGCGTCGATACCGGAAGGGGTGCCGTGGAAGATCTTCTCCACTTCATTCGCGGCGCTCGCCGCAGTTCCGTCATCCAGCGCACGTCCTTGTAGCCCCGCCACCGCGCGGACGAGCGCGACCGCTAGAGCAGCGGAGCTCCCGAGCCCCACGGCGATCGGCAGATCGCCTTCGATCGTGACCTCCAACGCTCGCGGGTCCGGCCCGCCGATCGCGCCGATCGCAGCTTCGAGAGCAGGCAGGAGAGCCTCCGGCAGCGGCATGCTCGTGCCTTCTACGCATGGTCGGATGGTGACGTGGACCTCATGCGCGAGAGCGGTCGCGATGGCGGGCTGTCCGTGAACGACCGCGTGCTCACCCAGGAGGATGACCTTCCCGTTACCGCTGCCGCGTCCTTCGCCTAGTCCCGACGTCCTTCGCCCCCTCGTCCAACGTCAGACAGGATGCGCCGCGCCCGTTCGATCTTGATCTCCCCTTCGGCGATCAGGGCG
>JAJCZO010000161.1 GCA_029262355.1 Deltaproteobacteria bacterium | reverse complement strand
GCCAGTTCCTCTTAGGGTTCTGGTCGATGGCCCGCGCGTGGAGGGTGACGATGTGGCGCTCGCGTGCCGTCGTCTGCGGTCCGTATCGGTGCCATGCCGCGTCCTTCGCGAACGGCGCCGCGCCGGGTGTCCAGACCACCTCCATGTCGGGAGGTGTGATCGCTGCAGGCTTCTCTCCGACCTTCAACGTATTGAGGTAGTCGAGGCGGTCGAGCTGCCTTCCGTTGCGGTAGGCGCGGTGGCAGTCCGACCCGGTCGACCCGAGTACTCCGCGGGCGTCGACAGGGATGGTCTCGGCGAAGTCCTCGTACAGAGCCTCGGTACCCTTGTCGCAATAGACACGGAAGGGGCGGTTCGAGCGTTGGGCTTGGCCACGTAGCCACGGGGCCCAGACGGCAACGGCCCAGCCGAACTCGCCTGCGAAGGGTGCAGCGTAGATCGGGGAGGCGGTCATCAGCGCAGGCCTGTCCGTCCCGTCGAGGCGTGCGCGGGGGCCGGGCATTCCCGGACGGGCGCTTGGGGTGGGATATCGACTCCTACCGCCTGAACCACGAGAGCTGGCAAGCCGAGACACCAGCCAATCAGGAGCGACGCCGCCGCCATCCTCCTGCGGTCATCCCAGATCGATACGTTCCGATCGAGGTAGCGGAGGACGCCCCACAACGCCGTGCCGTTGCTCGCGAGGACCAGGGCGAGGAAGACCATCGGGTCAAGCATCGGGAAGCCACCCCCTGCTCATGGCCCGATGACGACTTCTGTCGGCGACGGCTCCGGCGTCGGCTCTATAGTAGGCGCTGGAGTCGGTTCAGGAGTCGGTTCCGGCGTGGGCTGGGCGGTTGGTTCAGGAGTCGGCTCAGCAGTCGGGGAAGGGTCGGGGGTGCAGATGACATTCTCATCCTCGAGGCAGACGCCGCCGACGATTGGACGCGGGTCACAGGTGCAGACTCCTGGGTCGACAGGCTCCGTCGTCTCGCCTGTCGTCCGGGTGTAGTTCCCGAACGTCCCCATGCCGAGCGACACGAAGTCTTCGCAGCGAACGGCGTAGAGCGCAGTGCGCGATTCGCTACCGATGGGCTGCGACTCGCTCGCGCCCTCGGCCGTGAACGTCCCCTTGTGCAAGTCGAAGTAGCCACTGCCCGTGAACGGCTCCGGCTCCTCGTCGAAGAACACACACGTCGTCCGGAGGTCGGGCCTCGAGAGGCAAGACTCCGACTGGCCATCGCAAAACCGCGACTGGCCGTTGATCTGGCCCACGATCGGCCCGAGTTCGCCCGGCTCCTGGCCTGCCTCCTCCTGCAAGGCAATCCCGATGTCTAGGGCCTCGACGCGCGAAGGGTTATAGGTGCCGACGCTGACGCGATCGAGGTTGTGGCCCGGCTCGTTCAGTTCGACGAATGCCCCGGACTCATCGAGCCCGTGGCCGAAGGCAGGGCCGCTGCATGTCGCGCTCGTCGAGTTGTCGCTGATCGACCAGGCGCCGATCAGTACGTCGTCCACGATGACACCACTGCCGGCAGAGCAGGCCCTGTCCGTCTCGTAGGCGGTGAGGGTGATGATCCCTCTCTCGCCCGTCAGGTCGACCACGGGGCCGGTCTCAATCAGCGACTTGGTGTTCGGGTCGTAGTGGACGGACGATAGCGCGGTCGGGTCCAGAGGGATCGTCGAGTCCTTCGTGACGCACAGCCAGAGGTCGGCTTGATGCCGGCAATCCTCGGTGTAGGCCGCGAGGTGGACGGCGACCTGCGGCACCTTGCCAAGCACGTCGTCGGGCGACCGGGCGCCGGGGGCGGTGATACGGATGAACGAGACCTTGTTCATCCCGCCCTTCTCGGTGACGTCGTAGGGTACGGTGAGCGACGCGGCCCTACTCGTCAGGCTCATGGCCGGGTCGTCGTCCATCGCGAACGCGACGCTTGCCACCAGCCATCCAACTCCGAGGGCGCAAACGACCGCGATCAGTAGAGGGAGCACCAACGTCCCCGGGTCCTTCGCCTCAGTCCGTTTCATTTCTTCTTCCTCTCCACTCTGCGGAGCTCGCCATCGCGACGGCCCCGGCCCGCCATCGGCACGCCTTCGTGGGCGTCCATTGCCGCCTTAGCGACCAGATCCACCCACCGAGCGGCGCGCTTCGTGGCGTCGCCGGTGGGGATATGGAACATCCGCTCGCAGGCAGGGTAGAAGCGCTCCGGCTTGCGCTGGTAGTAGTGCTTCTCCGGCCGATCCTTCGTGCCGCCCGTGGTCTGATGTTCGATCGACTCGAACGCCAGCTCGACGATGCGCCGCAGGTCGTCCTCCTCCGCCAAGCACCGCAGCGGGCACTCGCCGAATACACAGGAGTCCGGAGCGCTCGTTGTGCTCTGCTCCTCCTCGCACTCCTGACACGAACTGGGTACGCCTGGTCGGAAGGTGGCGAGGCATGCCTGCCTCAGGCGTTCCCTTTTCCCTGGAGCTCGGCGGCGTACTTCTCGGCTGCCGTCGTCGCGGCGCGACTGATCGGGATGTCGAAGTCCTCGTCGCGGCACTTCTTGAACATCAAGGCCGCGACCGCAGGTGCGTCGGCAAGGTCGAGTTCGAGTCGGCCGTCGACGTCCTTGAACAGCGCCTTGAACGTCGGCGACGCCTCGACGTCGATCACGCGCTGCGCCGGTATGAGTATGTGATTGATGTTGCCCGGCGTGCCACCCGTCGTGTGATGGATGATCTTGCGGGCATGCGCGACGCGGCGCTTCTCGTAGAACTCCTCTTCGACATTCTTGGCCGAGCTGGAGTTCGTTCGGTGGCCCTTGGTCGCTGCCTGCATGACCTCGGGCGGGATCTTCCGCATCTCGGCGAGTTCCTCAGGCGACGTCGCGTTGACGAAGACGAGGAACGCTGGCTCGCCCTTCGCGGCTTCGCCTGCCTTCAAGATATCCACGCGGGTCGGTGGGACTTCGACCTGGACCAAGTCCTGTTCCAAGTCGTGGAGAAGTTCGACATCTCCCATGGTGCTTGCCTCCTCGATGTAGGGGAGGGGGGCGAGCGCGCGGCCCGCCCCCTTCCGGTGTGGCGGGTTACTGCTCCTCGCGGAACTTGAGGGTGTAGGTCCGAAGCAGGTACGTGAGGTTGTACGTCCGGATGCCGTTGGCGACGTTCACGTCCGGGTCCTGAATCAACTGCGGGTCGGTGCAGGTGATGACGATGTCGGACTGAACGCCGTCGCCGTGCGTGAGCGAGATGTCGTCGTAGACACCGCCCTCGCCCTGGCTCTCGATGTAGGAAAAGAAGTCCTTGTTGGTGAGAGTGTTCTGGGCTCGAATGGTCAGCGCGATCCGGGCGCCCGACCGGCCGGCGATCTTCTCACTGTGGTAGGCCTTGTCGGAGTTCCCGTCGAGAATCTCCTCGAGCTGGTTGCCGTGCGTGAGGGTGAACGTCGACCATGTCGGCGAGAAGGTGTCGATCAGCAGGCCGGAGTTCTCGACGATGGTCTTCGTATCCGCCGGCATGGTCGGCGTCGGTGTGGCCACCGAAGTCGGCGCGACGTACTTGCCGGCGTAGGTGAAGGTGAGGTTGGGTGTTGCGCCGGCGTTCATTGCCAGCACGAACGTCCCGCGGCAGTCCGTCGCCTTCTTGAGAATCCCGTCCTCGTAGGACCAGATCGACGCGAGCTTGCTCGTCCCCGAGACAGGAGCGTAGTCCCAGAAGTCCTTGGATGTCTCCTCTGTGCCGGTCGTCGGAACGCCCATGCCCGCGGCCTGGAGCAACGGATCGAGCGACGGAACGCCGCTATTGTCGCCTCGAGCCATGAGCTTCGTCTCGATCGTGACGTTGTTCTTCCGACGACCACGGCTCTGAACCTGCGGCGTATGGTCGGTGCTCAGGAACGAATCGTCGGTGAACGCCGTGTTCGACTGGATGGGGTTGGGGTTCGAAACCCAGACCTCATCTGCGGCCACCGTAGGCGTTGCCGGGGAGCCCTCTGCCGTCTGGAGCTTGGCCAGAACCAGCAGACTGTTTGCATCGTTGAACGCCATGTCCCTTCTCCTCCCCCCTCGGGGGTTCCGCTTCTGGCGCAGCCTCGTGGGCGCGCTGACTGAGGAATCGGAAGCGGAATCGGAATCGGGACATGGTGACCGGCGAACCGATCACGCGAAGACTTTATACCACAGGCCAGGGGTTCAGCACCATGGCTTAGGTGGGCTTTCCTATGTGCGGGTCCTTCCGCGACGTGATGTAGGTGACTTGGTAGTTGGCCTCGCAGTAGACCCGACCCTTCAAGAGACCACCGCCGTTTAGAAGGTTCGCCGCCTCGGTCACGCGCAGCTTCAAGCTCTTGTCCCCGAGGTCGGTAGGGGCGGTGAAGTACAGGTTCTCGTCTGTCCCCAGCAGCTTCTGGATGTCCGCAAGCATGAGCCGCGCATGGCTCTTGGGCGCGCCCTCGCTGTATTTGTCGACTCCCTGGATCGAGATCTGAACGGCCCGGTCGTAGGCCCCGGCCCCGTCCTCGTCGTCGGGCAGCTCCACGCCTTCGTCGAGGATGACGCACGGGATGGGGTCGGCGGACTGCGGCGCCTGGTCCTCCTCCGCGATCACGTTGAAACCGATATTGGTGTGGTAGCCATTCGCGACTGTGACCGTGCCGAGACGTTCCTTCAGGTGGTCGATCACGAACTGCCTGACCGGGTCTCCTGTTACTGCCACGTCATACCTCCGCTAAGCCGCTGCCATGGCGTCGGACGCTTGCTTCTGCAGGAACTTCTGAACGACGGGCAGGTTCTCCTTCACCGTCGGGATCAGGTAGCCCTTGGGCTTGATCGTCACCGACCGCCGGAGCGCGTAGAGGGCCACGAGTTCGCCGCTTGGTTTCTTGCCGAAGACAATGGGCGTCCCCTTGGCTCGTCGCCGCACAAAGGTCCCCTCGAAACCAAACTGCCCCGGGTTCCTCTTCACGTCGCGTGCGTTGATGCCGCCAGCGCCCGACGTGCCCTTCGTCCCACCTCCGGCAAGGACGGGGTTCGTCTTAGTCCGGGACTGGATTGGGATGGCCAGCCACGGCTTGCCCTTGATCGTGCCTCCGAACTCCTGAACCCCGGCGTAGGCCAAGACCTTGCCGTCGACTGGGGTCACCACCCCAATCTCGAGCACTGTCTTCGACGGCATCCGGTACCCGATCGACCCCAGCAAGCGCCCCGTCCGGACCTTCATCTTTGTCCGGACGGCTTCCTGAACCTTCTTCTCGAGGGCCTTGCCGGACTCGCGCAAGCCGAACTCGAGCGCGGCCTCGATCCGGGCGCGACTCGTCCGTAGCTTCTCCTCCAGCCCGGCGGAGTCGATTTCGATACCGACAGGCATCTTAGCCCGGGAGCCTCCCGCTGAGGTAGGGAATCAGGTCCTGCACTTCCTTGATCAGCCCACCGCGGAAGAATGTCGTTACGTTCGCGCCTTGGACGGACTCGGCCTGAATCCCGAGCTTGTCGCGTATACTCCACCACGTGCCGATCTGCATCGCCACGGCGTGTCGGACGTGAGGATCGACGCCCCCGGTGTGGCGGGAGTAGCCCCCCGTATGCTCGACGCGAAGGCTCTCGACACCTTCGGGCCATGGGGAGCTCTTCTTGCGAAGAGACCGAGGCGTCGACATGCCGTAGCTGGTCGAGTCGTAGGCAGTGATCGACTCGCCGAACACGCCGTCGCCGTCGTGCTTCACGCTCACGATGTCGGACTTGGTCACGGGCCAACGCTTCAGATCGACTGCCCAGCAGTTCTCGTCGGGCGATAGGATCTGCACGGCGGGGTAAGCGGCCGTAGCCTTCAGGAAGGTCCGGTCGCAGACCATCTCGAGCCGTGCCGTCACGGCGTCGATCATGAGCTCGAGGAAGAACCGATCGTTGTCGGAGCGGTTCGGGTCCTCCCCGATCTGCATGTCGATCTCTTCCATGCCCGTGAGGCCGAGGAAGGTCGCGCCGTAGATGCGGTGACGGAACTCTTCGACCTGGACGCCGTTCCCGTCCGATGCATCGAACGTCACGGTGAGGGCCATCTGGTGGTCCTCGCCGCCGTTGACCGGGTCGAGCAGAGCCGTGTCGGCCGGCTGCGCCTCCCACTCGACGATACCGTCGCTCGTGCCTAGCGTGACGTTGGGCAGGGGGGTGGTCTTGTGGTTCGTGGCCCCGTCTCGACTGTTCACGGTACTTCCCGTGCACGAGTCGACCAGGCTCAGGCGAAGGTCTGAGACTTGTGCGGCCGTGACCGCTGCCCCGGCCGCCGTCTCGAGCTTGCCCGAGAACACCGTGGTCTCTCCTGCATAGACGCGTTCGTAGGACATTTATTGGTACTCCGTCAGGAAGATGGAGCCGTTGGATACCGTGATGCCCGACCACGAACTGCCGCTGTTGCAGTAACAAATCCGGTAGGTGTGGGCGGCGTTGTCGCCCGTGTCGAACCACTGCCCGTGCATCGTGACGCCGCCCGAATCGGCTTCGCCCGACGGCACCTCGAACAAGACCTTCTGCCCGACGACTGTACCGCCGCCCGCATCGCAGTCCCCGAGCGTGGAGCCGCCGTCATACAGCGTCATCTCGAGCACGGCCTCGCCGGAGCCGCCTGTCTTCAGGAACGTCGCCTGCGCGGAGATGACGACGTTGGTTGAGCTACCCGTGGAGTAACTGGCGAGCTTCACGACCTCGTCCTCACTCGTCGTGCAGGTAGGCGTTGCGCTGCCGCTCCAGATCGTGCTGGCGTCTTCGGCCCGAGCGAACTTCGGGTAGGTCGACGAGTCGTTCGCCCCCGGACCGTTGAACATGCAGTCGAACTCGTTGCCGTCCGTGCCTGCTTCGAGGGCCACGCCAAGGATCACGTCGCCGGTCGAGCCACTGACGAACTTGCCGGGGTCGCTCGTGTCGATCTTCAGTAGGTCTTGGCGCGACACGGTGCCGCCCGCGAGACAACTCATCTTGCCACTCGTCGCGATCCTCGCCGAGTTGGTTGCAGACATTGTCTCGAGAGCGACGCCTACGGCACGCTCTGCGTTCGAGTTCGCCGCCTTCACGATGTTCAGGTCGGTCGCCCCCGATGCGGTGACGGCCATGCCCTTCGTGATGGTCTCGCCCGCCGTGAGCGTGACCACTTGCGCCTGATCGTCAACAGGGGTCAGGCCAACCATCCCAGACGTGTCGCCGTAGCTCCAATCCCAATTGACGAGCGGCGTCGTGACGCCGCTCATGAGGCCGCTCAGCTCCAGCCTGTCGATCGTGTAGGCGGGGGACGCGGGGAAGACGAACCCTTCCTCGAACCCCTGGTAGTGGTTGTCGAACTTGAAGCCGACGAGCTGCGCCACGCCAGCGACGGGGAACTCGACCGCAGTCGAGTCGGCCCCGTTGTAGAAGATGTTCCCCTCGAACGTCCCGTGGCTGTGAATGAAGTTTTCGGTGCAGGCCCCGTTCGTGCAATCTACGTCGGCGTCGCACGCCTCGCCGTACTCGTCCGAGTCGACGTCGCAGCGCCCGTCCTCGCTGAAGCCCAGGAACTTCACGCCCTCACGCTTGTCGCCAGTGGTGGTCGTTCTGGTACTGAGGTCGGAGTGGATGATGTTGCCGGTGACGACGAGATGGTTCGTTCCCCCGACGTTGACGAAGTCGGCATCCGGGTCGCAGACGTAGGTCACGCCAACTGTGCATGTCCCCGTGCAGTCGTAGTCGTCGTCGCACGTCCCGCTCGGGCAGTCTGCGTCGGCGTCGCACATGACGCCTTCATTCGTCGCCGACGCGTCGCATCGCGGCACGCACGCCTTGGTTGCCGACTCCGAGCAAGCGAACGGACAACCATAGTCAGCGTTCTGCCCTGCGTCCGACAGGCACAACTCATCTTGCCTCGGGCCGGCGTCGCAATAGCCACGCGGGTCGCCCATCGATACGACGGAGCCCACCGAGCCCCATGCGAAGTAGTTGTTTTCGTACTGGTTGCCCGCGCCGAAGGCGACAACCTTCGGGCCGGCGCCGCCCTGGATACGGTTGTTCGATGCGATGAAGTTCCCGGTAGACGGAAGGATGCCGATGAACGTCGCCATGTGGTTGTTCGTCACGATAGTCTCGCTGCCGTCGATCGAGACGCCGACCGTGCCTTTCCAGTCGTCGGCCCCGGCACCACTCGCCGTGATGTCGCCCAGAGGAAGGGCGCGGCTGTCGTGAATCTTGGCTGAGCCGCCTATGGAAAATGCAACGTCCCATGCTCGCGACGTGACCGCCTCGATCAACGAGGAGAAGCCAACGATGACGCCCGTCTTGACGCTCGCCTCGCGCGAGAAGTTGAACCAGTCGGCATCGGCGACCTGCGGCTCCTCTAGTCCGTCCACGGAATTGTCGACGCGTCGCACGAGAGCGTGCGTGCCCATGGTGATCGAGAAGGCGCCCATGCGGTGGTCGATGATCTCGACATCCTCGACGGTCGACAGGTCGCCCCAGTTGACGATCTGTATGTCGCCAGCGCCGGACACCCCCCAGGCGGTCAAGTAGGGCGCTTCGTCGCACGCGCCGCCGGCATCGGTGCACGTCGAGTCGCCAAGCGTGCACCACGAGGCGTTGCCGCAAAGCGCCGCTGCCGTGGCTCCGGTACACTGGATGCCCTCGAGTACCCCGGCGCTGGAATTGCAGAACTCCCCACACGCCTGCCCGGCGTCCGACGTCCCGGCACCGTCGCAGTACCCGTGGCGGATGCCGCTGCCACCCACCGCGAGAGGGCGGCCGTTGTCATGCTGCGTCCAGATCGAGCAACCCGAGAGCCCCAGACCCGTCGCGTCGGTCTCGGCGGCGAACAGGGTGTATGCCGAACCGGCCACAGGCGCGAAGCTTGCCGATGCGTCGCCGTCGTAGACGCACGAGCCACCCGGGTTGGGCAGGCAGTCGGCGTCTTCGGTGCATGCAGCATCGGGGAACGTCGAGCTGGCGTCGCAGTAGCGCCCGGCCAGGACGAAGCCTGCCGTGGCATCCTCGCACTCAATCGTGGTGTTGGCAGCGAGGTCGACGGCCGACGCCCCGGCCCCCGGTGAGCCGATCAGGACCTTGCAGCCGCTCGGCAGTCGTACCGTCGCGCCAGCGCCCGCACCGCCCGTCGCCAATACTGCTGCGAGAGCGGCGCGGTCGTCGGTGGACGCATCGCACGACAGGCCGAAGCTGCGCAAGTCCCCCACGTCCCAGCCATTGTAGTTTGGCCTTATGTGCGCGCCCGCTGGCGCTGCCACTAGCAGCAGCCCGGCGAGCAATCCCCACACGGCTCGCATTAGCTAGCCGTCTTCGTCCAAGAGATCGCGTACAGCACGCCGTCGTTGGTGTCGCCCGTTGCTGTAACCTTGCCCGTCACGCAATCCAGTGCGGCGACCGCCATCGTGCTCGTGTCGGCCGTTGTGGGAGTATCCGACCCCGTGGACGCCACGGTGACGCACAGGTCCCCCGCTTGGCAGTCGAATGTCTTAGCCGACGCGCACGTTCCGGTTGCGAGCTCGATGGTGTTGTTCGTCCCTCCGATTGCCTTGTTGGCCTTGGCTGAGAGGTTAGAGAGAGTGCTGGCGACGCTGAATTGCACCTCGCACAGCACGTCGGTCGCGCACAGCATGCCAGAGGCAATGTTGATGAACAGTGAGTCGGCATTCAGATCCATCGTCGTCGTGCCGACGTCGTCCGGCACAGTCACTGAGCCGCCCGACGTGTCGAGGTCCGAGACAGTGCCGTTCACGCACTTCTTCAACTGCGTCTCGGACAAGTCGGCATAGATGCCGTAGTTGCCCGCCCCGCAGGTCTGGGCCGTGTCGCTGTCTGTGAATTCGAGCATGAGGTCGTCGAGCACGAGTTGCCCCGTCATCGTGTCGCCTGCGACGGAAAGCTTGCCGTCGATCTGCGATTGCGCGTCCGACGTCACGCCACCGAGGAAGTCGAATTCTGCCGACGTAACGCCGCCGCCCCCAATCTTCGTCGCGTCGATCGAGGAGGGGAGGTGGCCTGCGGCGATTGCACCGACCGTTAGTGCGCCGCCCGACGAGCTTTGCTGTACGTACTCTCCGGCTCCTCCGGTCGCAGACAGGTCAGCTTCAGTGCCGCCATGCTCGAGCGGGACTTGGGCCCCGACGGTAAAGTCGAGGATGCCGCCCGTGCAGGTGAATGGGGTCTGGCACGACTGGAAGTGAGCGTATGCCTTCGGGGCCCAGAGGTGGATGTAACTCGCGCAGACGAACAGGCCCCAGATGAGGACCGCGAGAGAGGTTGGGGACCTGCGCCCCCAGCTCTGAAAGAACTTCTTGATCTTCTTCACAACCCCACTCCTCCTCAGAAGCTGAACTTGGGAACCACGACGTGATTCACCTCAGCCGCTCCACCGCTCGTGACGAGCTTGATGTCGATCTTCGAGAGGTCCGCGTAGGCGACGCTCCCGGTCAGTCTCAGCTCTTGCTGCGAATCGCCGTTGATCGCTCCGGTGATGGCTTGGTCCGAGCCTACGACGGCCCCCGCCGCGATCTTCCGAAGCGTGTACGTGTATGACTCCCCCGCGCCCGGGGGGGCGTCGGCGAAGATGAACAGCTCGATGACGTCCGAAGCCCCAACCGGCAGCGCGACGAACTTCTCGGTTTGACTGTCGAAGCGACCGAGGAACGTGCTCTGCCCTGCGCCGATAGGGGCGCCCGACTGACAGATCACCATCAGCGGAATCCCCTGGCTTGTGACGACGACAGGCTTCGCCGTGCTCGAGTAGTCGAACGCCGGACGACGCAAGACGACTGCCGTGAGCCGTGGTCGCTTGACCTCGACTTCGACGATGGTTGGCCGAGCGGAGTCGACCTGAACCATCCGTGGGCGCGCAGAAGCCACACCGCATTCCCCTCAGAGGGCGTTGCCCCGACGCGGAGCGGGTCGAGGAGGCAAGCCCCGCCGCACCCACACCGAGGCTTGCCCCTGACCCCGTGCATGGCCGCACCACCGCACAACCACCCCTCGCACGAGACCCCTCACGCGACCCCGGGAGACCCGGCGTCGAGAGAGGTTTCCTGTGATGCTCCGCGGACGCCGCCAGACATCTGACGGTCGATGCCGCCGTGTTCGTTCTGGCGGGTGCGAGAGCGCTTCTTCTTCGGCCCGATCGCGACAGCGTAGCCCTGCTCGATGAGAGCCCGGGCGACGTGTTCCGGTAGTCGCGGCTGATTGCCCGGGAACCGAAGTGTGCCCAGTACCTCCGTTCGTCGAGTGATTTCGACCTGTAGCTCCTCCATGAAACTTGCCTCCTCTGAGGGGCGCCGCGAGCGCCCCCGCGAAGGCCCATGCCTTCGCGGGGGAATCGCTGCGACGTGTTCGGCGCCAATTAGGAAGCAGCGGTCTTGATGGCTGCGCCGGCGCTCGGCTGGCTGTAGTGAAACGCGAACACCTCGAAGAGATAGAGGCGCCGCACGAACTTCGAACGCTCCTGGGAATCGTCCTGCTCGATCATCGGCGCCTGAGAGTCGGCGATCGTGCCGAACTCAGGGTCGAAGTAGATGCCAAAGGCGGTGTCGGCCGCGTCCACCTCCACCAGCGCCGGCATCGTGGTCGAGTGCCAGCACGGGCGGTTGTGCAACATCGACGGCGGGCCTTCACTTACCGGCGAGTTGGGGATCAAGCCCTGAGGCTGAATCCAGCCCGTCACGTAGATCGGACGCTCGTTGTCGTCGACCAGCCGGGTGGTGTGCCCGAAGACGGTCGGGTTGAGAACGAAGATCCCGTTGCCGATGTGGTTAGGGTCAATCGCGAAGATCAACTTGGACCAATCACGGTGGTCAGAATCCTCCATGCTGGTCTTCGTGGCGGCCATGACGTGCTCGCCTGAGACCCGGTTCATCATGCTATTGAACGGGCTAGAGCCGTTGTTGAAGATCCACTTGTCCTGGCGCCAGCCGGCCGCCCGCATGAGGAGTCGCCCGATCTTCTGCTCCATCTTCATGAGTCGCTGCGGCGGGATCTTTCGGGACAGCCGAGTGAACGCGCCCATGACAGTGCAGGACACGCTTGAGTCTGCTTCGGCCTCGAAGTCGACGTCAGTCTCACTTGCCTCGGTGGTGGCCTCAGTGCTCATCTCGGCCGTGTCGACGTCGGTGCCCACGGTCGGGACGATCAGCGTCAGCTCACCATCGAGATCCTCAGACTCAAAGACCTTGCGTGCGACGGAGTGATCGCGAGCGAGGACGCTCCACTCCTCGACGCGAAGCTCGGGAATGGTGACCTTGCCTTTCGCGTCGGTACCCGCGAGCTGGGCCCGCTGCATGTCCTCGTATTCCTTGGGCAGCGGCATCCCCATG
>JAJCZO010000160.1 GCA_029262355.1 Deltaproteobacteria bacterium | reverse complement strand
CCCGTGATGAAGCCGGCGACCAGCCAGCGGAAGGGGGGGCGGTCGCGTTGCGCGGCGAAGATCCGGGCGATGATCGCGTACGTGATGTGCATCGCCACCGCCGTGGCGATGGTCACGTCGGGGGAAAGATCGGGTGACACGAAGCGAAGTCCGCTCACTGTCCCCAGGACACTCGCAATCGTCTGCACCTTGACCGCCTCGCTCGGCAAACTGTAGTGGAAGGGCGCGCTCGGATCGAGTGCTCGGGGTGGCCTACGAGATGGCGAAGCAACGAAATCAGGACAATGTCTGGCAGTGGCTGGTGGAAGCGGGCGAGGAGAAGGTCTCGCAGGTCGCCGGGGAGGTCCTTCAGAATCCAAGAGTGACGGAGGCCGTCGCGGGTGCTTTGAAGCGGGCAGCCGAGACCAAGGGGCAGGTGGACAAGAACCTGGAAAGGGTCATGGCCGCCTTGAACGTGGTCAGCCGTAGCGATCATGAGAAGCTGATAAACAAGGTTGGGGCGCTACAGGGCAGCCTCGTGAACATCAATATCAAGCTCGACCGGCTCCTGGCCGACCAGGAAACGAAGAAGCGCCCGGCGCCGCGCCGCGCGCCGAAGAAAAAGAAGAGCTAGCTGCCCCACTCGACGGAGAGCTCCGGCGGCGACGCGAATCCGCGGGCCAGGCGTTGGATCTGCTCGAGTGTCGTCGGCGGCGGGGATAGGGCCGGGAGTTCCAGCCAGATCGGCTCCGGCGGGGAGTCGCCAGAGGGGTTCGCGCGGATTTCGGCGAGACCGGACCGCAGGGAGTCGATTACGTCGCGCTGTGAATCCTGCAGGGTCTCCAACTCGCGGGCGCAGGTGACGAGGTTTCGCGCGAGAGTTGCGGACCAACCCTTGCCGTCCGGTACGGCCACCGGCTCGCTCGCCGGAGATTCCAGCTCGTCGGTCGACACCCGGAGGACTCGGTTGACGACGACCGCTTCGAGGTCGATCCCGAACTCGTCGATGTCGGCCGCGAACTGAACGGTGTCTCGTGCCGCGTGTGGGTCCGGCGAGGCCAGGAGGACGTAGCGGGTGTCGGCGTGACGCATGAGAGCGTGGATCGACTGCGCCCGCTTGCGGAAGGCGGGTGCAACACCAGCGAAGTCCGTCGCCAGTGCCGAGATGTCTCCGAGCAGGCTCAGGCCCGTCACCCGTTCGAGGCCGTCGAGCACCGCAGAAAGGATGCCTCTCGTAAACCGTGACGTCGCGACGCCCAGGATGCGTACCGGCTCGCTCAGGTACTCGAGAGCACGCGAGTTCAGCAGGGCGAGGATCCGCTCGGGCGCATCGAACAGCTCGAGCGCATGGCTCGCCGGCGGCGTATCGACGATGATCAAGTCGAAGCTCGGATTGTCCACGATGTCGAGGAGCTGTTCCAAAGCCATGTACGCGTCGGACCCGGCGAACGCGCCCGCGACGTTTCGGTAGACCGGGTTCTCGAGCACGTTGTCGGCCAGTCTTGCGTTTGGTGCGAGCCGGATCACCAACTCATCGAATAGGCTCTTCGAGTCGAGGAGGATGGCGTCGAGGGTTCCGGGCGTGCCGTCGGGAAGAGGGATTCGATGGAAGCGCCCCGGCTCTTCTGGCAGCTCGAGCGCATCTTTCAGTCGCGCGGCGGGATCGACGGTGAGGACGGCGACGCGTCGGCCTCGCTGGGCGCCGGCGACGGCCAGCGCGGCGGCCGTGGTGGTCTTCCCGACGCCGCCGGGACCGAGGCAGACCACGACTCGAGCTCCCTCGAGCACGCGCTCGATCACGATGCCAACCCCGCCCGCAGGGCCTCGGCCACTGGGTCGAGATCCTCCCACGCCATCGTCGGCGAAAAGATGAAAGGCAGCTCTACTGCGCCGAGCCCGGTGCCCTTCTTGAGTGCCTTGGCCTGTTTTTGTGCTGCCTTGCGGCGGCGCAGGAAGTAGCGTCCGGCGACGAGAAGTTCGGGATCGATCGTTCCGCTGCGCTCCGCCTCGTCGAGCAGCTTCTCGTCTGTCTTCGAGAACCGTCGCGGGAAGGCCGCGTTCAGGACAGGGCGTGCGACCGGGACGTCGAGATCGTCGCGGAGAGACGACATGAGTTCGATGGCCTCGGCGACCGCCCATTCTTCGGGGATCGCGACCACGAATGCCATCGTACGTCGTGGGTCGGTCAAGCAACGCGAGATCCGTTTTACGGTTTCGCCGAGTGGCCCCATCGCCGCGAGACCGGAGAGCGTCCGGGGAGACGAGAGCAGGGGGACGGAATGGCCGCTCGCTGGCGCATCGAGGACGACGAGGTCGAAGCCTCGGCCACCGAAGCGCGTGGAGTGCATCCAGTCGACGACTTGAGCGAGCAGGGCGATCTCCAGAATCCCCGGGACGGCGGCCGCGACGATCCGAAAGGTCTCACTCGAGAGAAGCTGGCGTGAGAGGAATCGAAGCGGAAGTAGGCCATCGACCAACTGTTCGAGCGCCCGCGCCTCGTCGAGGGCGACGGCGTGGAGGTTGGGATGCACTTCGACCGGCTCCGCCGCGAGCGAGTCTACGCCGAGCACGCTGGCCATGCGCCCCGGTGTCGCGATTTCTACGACCAGGACTCTTCGCCCTTCCTGGGCGGCCGCACGAGCGAGTGAGGCGGCGACGGTGGTCTTCCCCACGCCTCCCTTCCCGGTAACGATCGCGAGACGCGCGGCGGGCATGGACGACTCGGTAGCCCAGCGTCTCAGGACGGTCAATCGGGTGCGGTCGCGCCCGGCGCCCGGCGCGGTTGCAATTGGGCTGCGGCGTGACAATCTCTGCGCGAATGGACTATGAACTCAGTCCTCGCGAGCAGGCGTGGCGCGAAGAGGTGCGAGAGTTCATCGGGGAGCACGTTGATGAGGCGCTCGCGGACGAAACACGCCAGCGTGGCAATGAGGGGCGCGGACCGCGGGCTCAGCTTTTTCTCGACGCCTTGAGGGATCGCGGCTGGTGGGGGCTCGCTTGGCCCGAGGAATACGGCGGCCTCGGCAAGACGGCGCTCGAGCAGTGGATCTTCATCGACGAGATCGAGTCGGCGGGTGCACCGATGCTGCCGCTCACGGTGACCTCGGTCGCTCCCACCATCATGCGTATCGGTAGCCAGGAGCAGAAGCGCGACTGGTTGCCCAAGATTCAGGCCGGGGAGATCGAGTTTGCTCTCGGCTACTCGGAGGCCGAAGCGGGCACGGATCTCGCGTCGCTCAAAACGCGCGCCGAGCTCGATGGCGACGAATGGGTCGTGAACGGCGCGAAGATGTGGAACACGATGGCGCACCATGCGACGCACAACTGGCTCGCGGTGCGGACCGAACCAGATGCGCGCAAGCACAAGGGCATCTCGATGATGATCGTGCCCATGGACGCGCCGGGCGTGAGCGTGCAGCCGATCTGGGTCTGGCCCGGGCTTCGGACGAATGCGCTCTTCCTCGACAACGTGCGTGTGCCGCGAAGCTATCTGATCGGCGAACGAGGCATGGGTTTCTACTACGCGGCGATGGCGCTCAACTTCGAGCGGCTCTCCATCGGCTCGATTGGCATGGCACGCAGGCACTTTCGCGCGCTGGTCGACGAGGTGCGGCGGCGAGTCGTCGACGGCCGTCCTCTGCGCGAAGACCCGTGGGTCCGGGAACGACTTGCTCGCCTGCAGATCGAGATCGATGCGGCGGGGATGCTTGGTCTCGAGACGGCGTGGGCTCTGGACCAGGGACGGGTGCCGGCGGCGGAGTCCTCGATGGCGAAGATCTACGTTTCCGAGTTGAGTCAGCGCATTGCCGACGTCGGTTGCGAGATTCTCGGTCTGAACGGCCAGCTCCATGCGGACGAAGCACGAGCGCTGGCGGGGGGACGCATGCAGTGGCTGTACCGACTCTCGCCGATGCTCGCGTTTGGTGGTGGCACCAACGAGGTCCAGCGCGACATCATCGGGTTCATGGGCTTCGGGCTTCCGCGGAAGTAGAGCGATGCGCCCGGTACCGACACCCCAGCAGGAAGAGCTTCGCGCGGCAGTCCGAGACCTCTGTTCTCGGGAGGTCACGGTCGAGAGGCTGCTGGTGTGGGAGGGCGCCTCGGACGCATCCGAGTTGGCGCTCCTCGAGTCGATCGCTGCATTGGGTTGGCTCGGACTGGGCGTGCCGGTTGCGGCTGGTGGCAGTGGTGCCTGCCTGAGCGACGTCGCGATCCTCGTCTCCGAGTGCGCCCGGGGGCTCGTGCCGCGCTCGATCATCGGTGCGGTGCGGGGCGCGACGGCGCTCGGGGTCATCGCGCCGAAGAGTTCGGTCTTGGCATCGCTCGCAACGGGTGACAATCGGCTAGCCATGGCTGTCGACGAAGAGGAGGCGCGTGTTGCGAGCTCGTTCTCGACCACGGTGGAAGTCGAAGGTGGGGTGCCGCGCGTCCGAGGAGCGAAGGCCTACGTGCCCGACGCGGCCCTCTCCGAGTTGCACTTGGTGGTCGCGCGCGATGGGCAGGGCCCGGTCTTGGCGCTGACCGAGGCCGGGGGACCCGGGGTGACGATCCGCGAACTGCGTACGTTCGGCGGGGATCGGCAAGCGCACGTGCGGTACGATGGCGCGCCGGTGGTCGAGCGGATCGAGGGTGGCCCCGCGGCGTTCGGCCGCCTCCAGGAGGTCCGCCAGGCGCTCGCTCTCGCAGAGATGGTGGGTGGGATGGACGCGGTTCTCGATGCGACAGTCGCGTATGTGCAGGAACGCGAGCAGTTCGGACAGAAAATCGCGCTGTTTCAGGCGGTTCGACACCAGATCGCCGATATGGGCATCCGGGTGACCGCTGCGCGTCACCTCGCTTGGCAGGCGATCACGCGAATCGACAGGCGCGCCCTGTGTGGGCACGAGCTCGCGAGCGCGCTCGCATACACCGGCCGGGCGTTCCGAGACGTGTGTGTGACCGGACACCACCTTCACGGAGGTGCCGGTTTCGTCGTGGAGAACCGGCTGCGATTCCACAGCGAGCGCGCGCAGAGCCTGGCGATTCGGTACGCTTGCGAGGCGCCCGCTCTCGAAGAGATCGCGGGCGCATTGCTCGACTGATCGGCAGAGAGGAGGCGGAGATGGCGGCATCGGGGAAGGGCTCGGGGCGGACCGGGGGCGGGAAGTCGACGTCGTCTCGCGGGCGGGGTCCGGGCGCGAAGACGGCCGCGCGAAAGAAGGCGGTGCGCAGGAAGGCGAAGTCGCCGGCCGAGATCGGGTCGCTCGAGCCGTCCGCGGCAGAGAAGCCTGCGTCCAAGCAGGCGGTCGCAAAACGATCTCCCAACAAGGCGTCTTCCCGCACGAGTCGTCCGCGCGGGGGGAAGAAGAAGGTCGTCGGGGCCGCGCCGGTCCGCCCCGAGGAGTTTCGCGCACGGCTGGGGTCGCTCGAGAACCTGCTCGATGCAGCCCTCGTCGAGGCTGGCGCCGAGGCCGCCGTTTCTGCCGACGAGGGGCCGGTCGTTCGGGTGGCCGAGGGGATGCTCGACGTCTATGCGCGGCTCGGTCGAACTCTGGAAGAGGGGTCGGTCGCCGACGCGCTGGGCAGCCTGGGAGATCGTATGCGCGCCAACCCCGAGGATTTCGGTATTGACCCCGACTTCGAACGCGCGATCGCTCCGCTGCTGCGATTTCTGTACCGGAGTTGGTGGCGGGTCGAAGTGGCGGGAGCCGATCTGATTCCCGATGACGGCCCGGTCGTCCTCGTCGGGAATCACTCCGGCAGCGTTTTCGCCTACGACGGTGCCATGCTGCGCGTCGCAGTTGCCGCGCGTAGCCCGCACCCGCGGTCGGTGCGTCCGTTGCTCGATGCGGAGGTATGCGAGCTTCCGGTTCTGGGCGATGTGATGGCGCGGTGCGGTGGGGTCCGCGCGTCGGAGGAGAACGGCACAG
>JAJCZO010000159.1 GCA_029262355.1 Deltaproteobacteria bacterium | reverse complement strand
GACAGGTACGCAACCAGATCCACCCCATCGTAGTCGCGATCGTCGGGCAGCGGGACTCCCACCGCCGAAGCGATCGTCGGTAGCAAATCGAGCGACGAGGCGATCCGGTCGTCGACCTGTCCGTCGGCGATGCCTCGCGGCCACTGCATGGGATACGGAACCCGCAGATCGAGCCGAGGCTCAGGCCAACGAGAACAAGCAGCCACGAACGATGCGCCCCCGTCTTCGCCTCCCCGAACTTCATCTATGCCTCCTCGAAGCGGACAACCTTCAGACCTGCCCGTTCCGAAGGTGCTATCCGCCACCGGCCCACGAACCGGATGGAGGCCGCACGCGTTCTGGTTGAAGTCTGCCCCATTGTTCTACGGGTGGGCCCGGGGAACGCGGGAGTCTGCGGGACCGCGGTTGATGTCGACGCGCGTGTCAGGGTTCAGGTCCTGATCGGGGTCGACCAGGTGGCCGGCCCTCCCAAAGCGCTCGGCATCCTCGCTATGCCATGCATCCGCGTCTCAGAGAAACACGTCGGGGATCGGGTCGGCCGAGTTCCCCGACACGACGAGATCCGAGCATCAATCGGCTGGGACTTGTGCATTCTCGAATGGAATGGTGCCGTGGGATCGTGACGACCGAATCCACTGGACGCCGCTGTTCCGGCTGTGATCATGAAAACCGCGCGGAGGCGCGCTTCTGCGACTCGTGCGGCGTGCCACTCGTCACCATCTGCGCGGCCTGCGCGGCAGAGCTTCGGCCGCAGGCGCGCTTCTGCGACGGCTGCGGAACCCCCGTGGCCGCCCCCGACGAGGCACCTGCTCCCCGGGAGTACACGCCACGCCATCTCGCCGACAAGATCCTGAATGCGCGCTCCGCCGTCGAGGGTGAACGCAAGCAAGTCACGGTCTTGTTCGCCGACATCAAGGGCTCGCTCGAGCTCGCGGCCGCGGTAGATCCCGAGGTGTGGCACGCCATTCTCGAACGCTTCTTCGGCGTGCTGGCCGAGGGCGTTCATCGCTACGAGGGCACCGTCAACCAGTACACGGGCGACGGCATCATGGCGCTCTTCGGCGCCCCCATCGCGCACGAGGACCACGCGCAGCGCGCCTGCTACGCGAGCCTCCGGGTCCTCGATCAAGTGGCCACGCAGGCCAGGGAGGTCAAGCGCGAGCACGGGCTGAACTTCTCGGTTCGCGTCGGGCTGAATTCCGGCGAGGTCGTGGTCGGGAAGATCGGGGACGACCTGCGGATGGATTACACCGCACAAGGCCTCACCGTCGGCCTCGCCGCGCGCATGGAAGGCCTGGCCTCGCCCGACACGATCTACATGACGGACGCCACGGCCGATTTGGTTTCAGGCTATGTCGACCTCGAGGACCTCGGCGAGTTCGCCGTGAAGGGCGTCGCCGCGCCAATGCGAGTCCACCAGCTTCGCGAGATGGGGGAGGTACGTACTCGCTTCGACATCTCTCGCTCGCGCGGCCTCACGCGCTTCGTAGGCCGTGACGTCGACATGCAGGTGCTCGAGAGCGCGCTCGAACAGGCGAGCCAGGGCCACGGCGGGCAGGTGGTGGGCGTCGTCGCCGAGGCCGGAACCGGGAAGAGCCGCTTGTGCTTCGAGTTCCTCCAGCGATGCCGGGCACGCGGGCTGCAGATCAGCGAAGGCCGCGCCCTCGCCCACGGCAAGAACGTGCCCTTCCTGCCAATGCTCCAGGTGTTTCGTGCCTACTTCGGCATCGACGAGCGAGAGGATGCTCGGACTACTCGGGAGAAGATCGCGGGCCGGCTGCTGCTGCTCGACGAGGAGTTCCGCGACGCCCTCCCGCTGTGCTTCGAGCTGTTCGGGGTGCCCGATCCAGCGCGCCCTGCCCCCGAGCTCGACTCCGATGCGCGTCAGCGCCAGATCTTCGGCGTGCTCCAGCGCGTCGTACAAGGCGACGGCACTGCGGGCGTTGCGTTCCTCGAGGACCTGCACTGGATCGACGGCACGAGCGAGAAGTTTCTGGAGCGTTGGGTCGACGCCATTCCGCAGAGCAACGCCCTGCTCCTACTCAACTTCCGCCCCGAGTATCACGCGGAGTGGATGCAGAAGTCGTGGTACCGACAGGTACCCCTCGCGCCGCTCGGCCCCGATGCCATCGAAGAACTACTCGGCGATCTACTCGGCCACGACCGAAGCCTCGTGGGCCTGGCCCAGCGGGTTCACGAGCGGACGGGCGGAAACCCGTTCTACACTGAAGAGGTCGTTCGCACGCTGATCGAATCCGGCCAGCTCCACGGAGAGAAGGGCGCCTACCGTCTCGTCGGGGCGCCCGGGAGCCTGGCGATTCCCGCGACCGTCCAGAGTCTCCTCGCGGCCCGGATCGACCGCCTGGCCGACCGCGCAAAGCACGTTCTTCAGTCCGCCGCGGTGCTCGGTAAGGAGTTCGCGGCGCCCGTTCTCAGTATCGTTGCCGAGCTGGCCGAAGGCGATCTCTCCGAAGCGCTCTCGACGCTCAAGGACGGCGAGTTCATCTACCAGCGAGCGCTCTACCCGACCGCCGAATACGCTTTCAAGCATCCGCTGACCCAGGAAGTGGCGCTGCACTCGCAGTTGCGGGAACGCCGTTCGCGGCTTCATGCCCGGGCGGCCCAAGCCCTCGCGAGCGCGGTCGAGGAGCGCCTGGACGAGAGCGCCGCGCTGATCGCTCACCACTGGGAGGAAAGCGGCGAGCCTCGTCCAGCGGCAGAGTGGCATCGCAGAGCCGCCCAGTGGGTGCGAGGCAGCGACCCGATTCAGTGTATCTGGCACTGGCAGCGCGTGATCGCGCATGCACGGGCGCTCCCCGACGACGAGTTCGCCCGCGGCCTTCTGCTCGAGGCCGGGGCGACGACACTCACCATGGGTGCGTGGCGGCTCGGGATGCCTAGCGAGGAGGTGGCTGCGATCTCGGCCGAGGTCCGGCCGATCGCGGAGGCTCGAGGAGACCGCGAGGCGCTCTGTGAGGTCCTAATCGGCGAAGCCTCCTCGGTGGGAATCGTGCAGGGCGACATCGCTACGTACTACCGCTTGGGCCAGGAGATTGCGGAGTACGACGACGAGTCGCTAGCGGTCCCCGTCCGACTCAACATCCACATAGCCCGCGCGTACTCGGCGTTCTGCTACGGCCGGCCGGTCGAGGCGAAGGTGAGTTACGATCGCGCCATCGAGTTGGCCGCGGGCGATCCGAGACTCGGATTCGAGAGCATCGGCTACTCGGCGCACGCACTTTCGATGGCGCTGAGTGCGACCACGCTGGCTCAGCTCGGCGACTGCGACGAATCCTGGGAGAGGACGCGCTCCGCCATCCAGTTTTGCAGAGAGCACGAGCTCAGCGAGAACCTCGCCTGGGCGCTCGGCAACGTCACCTATCTGGCGATCTTTCGAGGAGCCGTGCCGGCAGGCTGCCCTGAGCCGCTGGCGGCGGTGCTCGAAGCCATGGAGATTGCCGACACGGTCGGAAGTCCCTTCTCGAGAACCGTTGCGATCCAGCTTCTGCCGATGGCACAGCTGCTGAGCGGTAATCTCGAAGCGTGCGTCGAGGCCACCGAGGACGCCATCTCGCTGCTGGCAGAGACTCGCACCGCCTTCGAGGGCGAGTTCACGCCCTACATCGCCCGCGCGCGCGCCCGGCTCCAGCTGGGTGAGGCCGAGGCCGCGGCGCAAGACGCCACACGAGCCGTCGAGATCACCGAGCGTCTCCCCAATCACGCCTGGGGAATCGAGGCGAAGGGCGTCCTCGCACGAGCGGTTCTGGCCCGCGACGGCGAAGCCGCGGTGGAAGAAGCGACGGCGCTCCTTCGCGCAGCCGACCTCTGGCTCGCGCAATCCCAGGCGCGTGGCTTCGCGCCGGGACTCCTCGAGGCGAGAGCGGAGCTGGCGGCCGCGATGAAGGACGACGCCGAGAGAGAGCGCCTCTCGAGCGAGGCTCTGGCAGCTCATCGCGAGGCGGGCGCGGTCGGACACGCCGAGCGATTGAGCAAGCAATGAGCCGTGCTCGGCCCGGAACGGCGACACAGTAATCGGCGCTTCGCGAATTCATGCAACCCGAAGCCCGTAGTCCGCGAAGACTCGTGGCACACGAGGCCGATCAGTTCAGGCCTCGTGGAAGTTGGTCACGCCGGACAGCCACATCATGGAGGTTAGTCGGACTTCGCCACGCCACCGGACGCCACGCCCTCTACCCGCTGCACCACCTCGTCGTCAGTCGCACGGATTCGCGTCCCGTTGAGTCGCAGGAACAACAGGCAGCAGGCCAGTCCCGTACGCTTGTTCCCGTCGACGAACGGGTGGTTCTTCGTGACGCGAAAGAGATAGGCTGCCGCCTGTTCGGTGGCCGTCGCGTGCAGCTCCTCCCCGCCAAAGGTTGCCTGCGGCATGGCAAGCGCGGACGCGAGCAAGCCTCGGTCGCCCACGCCCGCAGATCCACTGTACCGTCGAATCTGGTGCACGTGGATCGCCAGAACCTCGTCGAGGGTAAGGAAGTCCAGTTCCTTCACCACGCGGCGGCTTCGCTACTTCGCGAGTCGCACAAAGGCCCCCGCGTGCTCTCGATCGAGATCGTCCATAATTCGTCGAAGCCGTGCCGTTCTGTTCGAGGACCGGACAGGCGAGATCACGATGACGTCGCCATCGGTCGAGATCTCGAGCTTGGTATCCGCATCGATCCCTGCGGCCTCCAACAGTGGCTTGTCCAGAACGAGGGCAAGGCTGTTGGCGGTTCGGGTGAGCGTCTTCTCCATGTACGTACACAATGGCCTTCTTGTCCGGACGGAACAATCGCGAATCTCTGACCGCAGGGGCCAGACGGCGACGCACTCAGACACGCTCAGACGTACGAGGGATCGACCTCAGCGCCGGTGTCGCGCGTCCACTCCGCGAGCTCCCGGTCCATGCGCTCGTCGTACGAGTCGACGAGCAGCTCGATCTTGTCGTCGCGGATCCGAGCGAAGGAGCGGCCACGGAGAACCAAGGGAGACCAGTCCTCCTTGCGGTAAGTCACCGTCCAGGTGGCGCGGAGCTCGTCCCCTTCTACGTCGGGTCCTTCGAGGATGGCAATCTCGCGCACCGGGAAGTTCCGGTCCAGTCCGTCGAGCGACTTCTTGATCCCGGCAAAGATCGCCGACGGCCCCAGGAGCTCGCAGCCGAACACTTCGGATTCGACCCGGTACACCGTCGCGTCGCCGAAGTACGGCTCCAGGCGAGTCCAGTCGTCGTCCACGTAGGTCTTTTCAAACTCGGCCGCGTAGGCCAGAAACGCTTCGAGGGTGGTCATAGGAGGATGCTATCATCGGCAGGCCAGACCGGAAATCGCCGTCTCGTCGCGAGGCTCCCACGCGCGCCGACCGCGTTGCGAATCGGCACGAGCGCGCTGCTGCAGGTCGGTGGGGTAAACCGACACTTCCGGGTAGGCGCTTTCCAGGTAGCGGCAAACGACCTTGGAGTCGGCGATATTGAGGTCGTCGTCTATCAGCGCCGGTACTTTGCTCAGTGGGCTTACCTTGGCCAGCTCCTCATCGCCTGAGAAAGGCATGGAGGGAACATGCTCGTAGGGCAGCTGCTTGATGGCCAGGACTGCCATGACCTTGCGGACAAACGGAGAGGCATTGGCGCCGTATGACTTGATCATAGGTGTGCTCCCTGCGGTGACCGTTGTTGAGGGTTGATGGATACCCGTGGGCCGCATGGGTGTGTGGGTGGGTGTCCAATGTATCCGATGGGGTTCGCGGGCGAAGGCGGGGTCGTTCTCAGCTCGGGGGGTCGATCCAAATCGGTGACGACCAGGCCCGTTCGCGGATCCTCGCGGGCACGCGCCGGGCCGGCTCTCGGCCCGAGGGGTATCGGCCCGTCAGGATTCCTCAACAATCTCGGTACGATCGGGCTTTCGGGAGCCACAGTCCCACGGCATGCTCCGGCCGACCAGCGCGCCCCCCAGCAAGGTCACTTCGACCGCCGGCACGCCGGGGCCGCCCGCGGGCGCCTCCAGTGTCGATGGCTATACTGGGGATGCAATGACGGTTCGAACATTCCACCATGAGGGGTATGCGCTTGCGTACGAGGTGCACGGCTCTGGCGGGCCTACGGTCGTTCTTACCAACGGCCTGCTGCTCGACGCCGGCGTAAACCGACAGCTCGCTCGTAGTCTGTCGGCGCACGGCTTCCATGTCGTACTCCTCGACCTGCTCGGCCACGGAGCAAGCGATAAGCCACACCACGCGACGCAGTACCGCATGGACCGATACGCACGTCAGGTCTTGGCGCTGCTGGACGAGATCGAGGTCCGGCAGGCTGTCGTCGGCGGCGTGTCGCTCGGCGCCAACGTCGCGCTCCACGTAGCCGTGCAGGCACCGACTCGTGTTCGGGCACTGCTCGTCGAGATGCCGGTTCTCGAATGGGCGACCCCGGCGGCCGCCAGCCTGTTCGTTCCGCTGCTCCTCGCGGTCCGGTTCGCGCGACCGCTCTTCGGCTTCGCGACCTCGGTGGTCCGCCGACTGCCCCGAACCGGCGTCGACCCGCTCGACAGCGTCCTCGGAACGCTTTCCATGGAGCCGGAGACGATCGCGGCGGTACTCCACGGCATCCTCGTCGGTCCAGTCGCTCCCGAAATCGAGGAGCGATGCGCGATCACCGCGCCGACGCTCATCATCGGGCACGAGAGCGACATGATCCATCCGTTCAGCGACGCCGAGAATCTGGCACAGCAGATTCCGGGCTCTCGGCTCGTGCAGGCGCAGTCCATGTTCGAGCTCCGGCTCACGCCGGACCGGCTCACGCTGGAAATCGTCCGCTTCCTCCACGACGTGTTCGGCGCGCACGGCCCTGAGCGAGAGCCTCAGCGCATCGTCAACGAACTGCGCTGACCAGGAGAGAGAGAGATGGGGAAAGACAGCCGATCTTCTGAGCCACTCAGCGGGGAGGACCTGGGTTTCTGGTGGGGCGACCAACCCCGTCAGCGTACCGCGATGGCCATGCTTCTCTTGCTCGACCGGCCGCCCGAGTCGGGGCGGCTCCGGGCTGCCGCCGCGCGCGCCGTCGAGGCGGTACCCCGCCTTCGCCAGAGCGTCGTCGACGCCCCCCTCGATCTCGCGAGGCCGCGGTGGGAGGACGACCCGACCTTCGATCTGGATTTCCACGTGCGGCGCTACGCTCTGTCCCACAGCGATGGCGTCACGCAACACGCGGACCTGAAAGACCTCTTCCACACGATCGGTCCGATCTACGAGCGACCGTTCGATCGCACGCGCCCTCTTTGGGAGTTGATCGAGATCGACGGTCCCGGCGAAGGAGCAGCCATCTTCTTCCGTCTGCACCACAGCGTCGCCGACGGCGTTGGCGGCAACGCGATCCTCGCCGCGCTAACCGACGCCTCCCCAAACGAGGCACCAGCGAGCGTTCACGAGCAACCGCCGGGCCCATGGGAAGACCCGGGGCTGCTCGAGCAGCTCGGCGATGCCGTGAAGCATGGGGTCGAAGAGGGCGCCGAGCGCGCGGGCGCGCTCGCCCGGTTCGGTTGGAGCGGCCTCACCCGCCCGTCCGCTTGGGTGGAAGGCGCACGCGTGGTTGCCGGACTCGTCTCGCAGGCAACCCAGAAAGCCGACTCTCCCCTTCGAGAATTCGGCCGCGCACGCCATCTGACCGGTTTCGATCTTCCATTCGAACCACTCCGCGCCGCCAAGAAGGCGCTGGGCGGTCAAATGATCGATGTCATGCTGAGCGCCGCCGCGACCGCGATGGCTCGGTGGCACCAGGCTCACGGACACGAGGACGCAGCCGAGGTAATGACGCTCGTTCCGATCAACCTACGCCCACGATCCGACCAGGGACTGGCCGCGCTCACGGGGAACCGGGCCACCGGAGTGATGGTTCCGCTGCCGGTCGGCCCGTCCGATCCGTTGAAACGCTTTCGCGAGGTCCACGCCCGCATGGCCGAGCGCAAGGCAAATCCCGCCCTCGAGTACATGCCTGCCCTCGCCGAAAGCGTTGCGCTCTTCCCACGGAGTCTCGTGCGCTTGCTTTCGTACCTCGGAAGCCAGTCCGTTCACCTCATCGTGACCAACGTGCCCGGCATCATGCAGCCCCGTTACGTCGCGGGGGCGCGCATTACCGCTGGGTACCCGTTCGCGCCTCTCGCGCCGCATTGCCCTGTGAGCATCGCGCTCTACGGATACGACGACCGCCTCTGGGTGGGCATCGATGCCGACGGCACCGCAATGCCCGACGTCGATGAGTTCGCGACCATGCTTCGCGAGTCGTTCCTGGAGTTGATCGCGGCCGCAGAACGCGAGACCGATCACCGAGATGCACACCTCCACGCCTAAACATCGGCCGCCGCGCGCAGCACACGCAACGACGGCATCCATTCGCGACGGCTCTCCAACCCCGCAATCGTGGTCTCCAGTGCCCGCTCGGCGACTGCCGGACGCTCCTCGGCTCGCATCAGATTCACGGGAATGACCTCGAGGTCTGCTTCGGTCGGCTGGATCAGCAAGACGGGGGTGCCGGCGTCCTCGACCTGCCGGCGCTCCCAGCCGAGGCGCCGGCCGAACCGCAGCCACGACCGACGTTCCAACTCGTGGATCGCCGCCGTGATGCGATCGACCGGTCCTTCGTAGGAGCGCCCTTCCAGGCTCGACATGGGATTGACGCACACCACGAGGTCGAGGTTCTCGTCGGCGAGTAGATCCAGGTTCGAAACGCTCAACACGCCGCCGTCCGCGTAACGCCGCCCTCGAATCCGCACGGGCGCGAACACGGCTGGAATGGCACACGAGGCCCGCACGGCTCGGGCCACGTCCGTCGGTGGCGCATCGTTCCGACCGAAGGCGACGCGACGCCCCGCGTCGAGATCGACCGTGACCGCCCAGAACTCGCGCTGGGGCCAACCTCCAGGCTGCACGGCCTCGATGATCTCTCCGATCGTACGCGTCGAGAGAAACCCCTCTCCGAGGAGTCCCGCGACGAAGAGGTCGACGGACGTCTGCCACGGATTCATCAAGGCCTGGAGCACCGAGGACGGGCTCGACAGCAGCGGGCGTGGAACGACACCGGTGGGCCGATAGAGGCGATCGGTCCACTCGTTGTCCGGCCGTTCGCGGAAGCGGGACGCGATCTCGGGGAGATCCTTTCCCGGTGGAGGCTCCTCGTGGCAGACGTACCGGTACATGAGATCGCACGGCATCCCGAGGGTGGACAACGCGCCAGACACGGAACCGGCCGACGTCCCGACCGTCACGGAGGCAGTTCCCGGATCCCAGCCAGAAACACGCCGGATGCCTTCGAGCACTCCCGTCAAGTAGGCGTTGCCGATCACCCCACCGCCACCCAGGACGAGGCCGATGCGGGGCGTCTTCTTCACCATCTCGATCCGCAACGGCAGCAACTTGCAGGCCACGGCCGAGATAGGCGGTAGTTGGGTCGCCCGGCGAACGGCCTCGCCCCTCGCTGGGAAGCCGAACCCCGACTCATTCCCGCAATTGGGAACTCCGCTCGAGGGGTGGCGGATCACGCCGGAGGACGTACGTTGAAGGCTCGAGAGGTCCGACTGAGCTCGTGTGCCAGGGGAGCGGGCGAGACGGTTGTCCCTTCCGAGAATCCCATCCGTCGTCGTCAGACGGCGCGGCGCTCGTATCGATGGTGGAGTCCACCGAACTCAGGAAAGGCAACGACCTCTCCGAATTCGTGCCGTTGCACGAGCCCGGGCTCTGGCGGGTCCTTGCCCAGTGAGAGGTGGGTTCGGGAACCGTTGTAGTAGAGGGCGTAGTCCGAAAGGACCCGGAGGAGATACCGCTCCCTCATGGCGATCACGTGATCCAAGCCTCTCGACGCACGGATCCGATCAATCGCTCCGCGTAGGCGTTCTGCCACGGGGACCGAGGGGCGGTGGAAACCTCCTGGAGGCCGAGCCCGGCGACACGCCGTCGTGTCGTCAGCGCGCGGCGGTCACCTCTGGGCGAAGTTCCGGATCGGCGGCGGCGGCGGCTGGCGGGTCGGCGTCTTGAGGCCGCCGTCGTAGACCAGGTCTGCGTAGCAGGGCTCGACGTTGTAGTCGGCGCTGTTGGACAGGTAGGCGTGCGGCTCTAGGACCTCGATCCAGTAGATCCCCTGCTCGTTGTCGGTCGGCGCGGCGACCTTGCCGCCGATGCCGCCGCCGTGCTTCGCGGCCACGAGGTTGCCGAGGTCGTTCTGCTCGGGGGACAATACGGGAAGCTCGACGTAGTGATCGATCATCGACGTCCAGGTGTGGTCGACCGTGGTGGTGAAGAGCTGCGAGTGCACGCCGAGCTCGTCGACGAAACGGTAGCTGATCTCGGTCGGGGCGTTCGTCACGAAGGCGCCGCTGAGGCGCAGGCGGCAGCTGTCGAACGGATCCTGAACGACCGAAAGAAAGGCCTGCGTGACTGCCACACCGAAGGTCAGATCGTCCGCACCCGGCTCAGGCGGGAGAGGATCCTCTTCGAGCTCGAGCATGGCGGCCTGGTTCAAGCCGACGAAGACGATCTGCAGGGGCAGGCTCTCGCTGGTCGACTTAAAGTACCTACGCCCGAACACGGTGCCCTCGCAGATGATCACTCCATGGGTCGAGAGCGCATCGTTGAGCACGAACGTCTGGCCGCGAGCCTGTGCTTCGCTCATCCCTCCGTCCATCAGCTCGTCGATGTGCTCCTCGCCATACGCGATGATCTCCTCCTGTGAAGGCAATCCGCCAAACGGGGAGCCGAGTGCCTTGTCGAACGGCACCAGCATGTTGAGGATGTGGTCGGGGATCGTCTTGTTGTCCGGGTTGTAGTCAACAGGCCACCCCTGCCAGTCCGTGCTGACCTCCATCACATCGGCTTTGCCGCTCGAGGAGTAGGAGCCCGTGTAGATCTTTGCGAGATCGGGGCGGTAGCCCGTCTTGCACTTCGCGCCGTAGCTCGCCGACATCCAGAGGTGGCCATCGGGAATGCCGGGGACCTCGAGGGTGTGGTAGAGGTACTCTTGGTTGAGCTTGCTCTGGTGAACATAGAGGATGTTCGACTCACCGACACCCGCGTAGGACATGCAGGGGAGCGCGCCGTCGGGATTGCAGATGGTGAGTGCGGGATCGAGGTGAACGTAGTTGACGCCGCTCACGGCGTGAGCCGGCTGCGGGGCGCTCAGGGACGCTGCGAGCAGTACAATCATGGTCAACTGTCTAAAGTGTCTCATGGTCGGACTCCTTCTGTCGTGTTCCATGGCCGCGCCCGGGATGGGCGAGGAGGGACGAGGTGCCGTGCGGCTCGAGATGCGAAGTTCTTCCTCATCACGTCGGTAGTGATAACGCCGGGCTGACGAGCAAGTCCTAAGGCCAACGTAAGGATTCCGTAAAAGCCTCGACGGTGCGATTGCGAAGCCCATGGCGCAGGAGAACGAGGTGGGCCGGGCCCCACGCCCCCGTCCGGTTCGGCTCGGTTTGGCCCCTACCTCCCGTAGTCCGCGAAACCGCATGACACACGAGGCCAATCCGATCCGGCGCACGTGGAAGTCGATCACTCGGGACGGCGGCATGTCGTGACCACGGATCGCGCACACAACGAGGAGGGGAAAGCTCCTCGGCCGCGGGCTGCTGCAGGAGTATGCCGGCCTGGTCACACCGGACACGATCCTTCGCTGGTATCGGAAGCTGATCGCCAAGAAGTACGACGGCTGCGGACAACGTAGGCCGGGTCGGCCTCGGAAGCCGGCCGAGACGGTTGCTCTGGTCGTTCAACTTGCTCGTGAGAATCCCGGTTGGGGCTACACGCGCCTTCGCGACGTCTTGCGTAGCCTGGGACACGAAATCAGCCGAACTACCGTCGCCGGAGCGGGGCAAGAAGACGTCGAGCACGATCACCGGGAGCGCCATCACCAGGGGCTCGAGAACTCGATCGTCGCTCCGGAGGAGTCGGTGGGAGCCGATGGACCGATCCGGCGCCGCCAACGACTCAGCGGAATCTTGAACCACTACTACAGAGAGGCGGCGTAGGCCCCGGCCGAGTTTCCGGGCACGACGGGGACCTGGTCGGAATGTCGAACAGCGTGCGTGCCACAGCCGGACCGTCTTCGTGCTTCTTAGGCGATCAGCTTCCGACCAGCGAAGGATCGCCTTGCGACCCGTCTCCAGTCCCTTGGGGCCGCTACGGGTTCCTAGCTTGGCTCGGGCACGCGTCGGAAGGCGTTCACACCGACCAGATAAATGGCCAACCCGGCGTACATCACGAGGGTGAATCCCATCAGCATCGAGAGGATCGTGGATAGCACCGATGCCACGACCGAAAAGAAACCATTGATGGCCCAGCACCAAGCCACGTACTCGGAGCCGTGCTCGGTGACTTCCGATACGCTGCGCAGCCCCAGGGGCATGAAGGCTCCCAGACAGAGGCCCATCGGCGCAAGGGACAGCACCGTCAAGAGGACTCGCACGGGAAGCGGCCAGCCGATTCCCATCTGGATGATCGGTGTCAGCACGAATTGATACGACACCATCAGTAGTGCCACGGTCGCGAGCAGAACCGTAAAGGCGCGGTTGCGATCTCGCGCATAACGTTCACTCAAAAGGCTCCCGAAGCCGGTCGACAGCAGGATCGAGAACAGGGTGACGGTCAGCGAGTACGTCGGGTAGCCGAGAAACAGAGTGAGCTTCTGTATCAATGAGACTTCAATGAACATGAAACCCAACCCGAGCGACGCGAAATAGAGAGTTGCCCGCCCCTTGTGGGGAATCGTTCGCCAGATTTCCCGAACGGCGAACAGAGGCGCCAGCAGAAATAGTGCGGCGAAGAGAGTCCCGGCGCAGAGAAACACCACCAGGAGGCGCTCGCCGACTCCCTCCTCGATGTTCATCGCCTCGGCGCCGGCGCGACCGAATACCGCATCGCGAAAGCTGATGAAGTTCCAGAAGAAGGGCGCGTCGTCGGAGATCGGGTGCACCTCATACAGATGCTCGTCATAGAAGCGTTCGAGTTCTTCACCCTGGAGCGCAATCGTCTGGGTAATCTGACTCTCGCCTGGCTCCTGCCACGTGTAGACCAGCCGGGCGCCCTCGACATCGCCCAGAGCATCCACGAAGGCTGCGATCTCGTCGGGAAGGAAGACCGACTTCTTGAGGAGAATGGTCGCGGAGTCGAGCCTGCCGAAGCCCGGGGAGACCGCTACGAGCGCATGATGCGCGAAGTCCGGAATGCCGAGGTCGGCGAAGGCCTCTCGCGCCGTGCCGAGGTAGCGGACGGTGCGGTTCGGGCTAGCGTCGAACCCGATCTCACCGAACTGCGCGCACAGAATCCCGTCGGGACTCAGGTGCTCCAGGACCTCCACGATCATCTCTCGCGTGTAGAGGTAGCTCTCCGAGAGGACGAAGGCGCCAGACGTCGCGGCGTTCATCGCCGCGTAACTATCGGGCGCGACGAGCCAAACGAGATCGAACGTTTCTCCGGAGCTCTTGAGATAAGAGCGTCCCTCGGCATTCACGATTCGTACCCTGGGATCCTCCGCGAGGTTTCCGGTCCAATCCGCAAAGTGGTCGGTCAGCAGCGAGATCGTCACCGGGTTGAGCTCGATGCCGGTGATCTTCGAGGCCCCCAGTCGGAGGCTGGCCATGATCTCGTTGCCACCGGCCGAGCCGATGATCGCCACATTCGGCCCTTCGTCGAGGAGGCGGAAGGGCACCGAACGATCCTGGGACTCGTATCGGCTCAGCGATTCGATGTCGCCGTCCCAGGAAATGAGCGACGAGCCGATCGTACCGTCGTGCACCAGGAAGCGAGTCGGGGGATCTGAAAAGGGAACCGGCACGAGGTCGATCCGAAACACCGGGTTCCAGCGCGTGAAGATCGACGCCGTCTGGGCGCCACCCTTCACGCGATCCCGAATTGGATCGGGCAGCCACTGAGGTAGGACCACTCCCGTCGAGAGTGCAATGACGAGTGCGACGACGGCGGCGGTCCAGTACGTGCCCTTCTGTCGCGCCGCACGGAGTCCTGCCAACGCAAAGCACACGCCGGATAGATAGACGATCCCCGGTGGCGTGATCAGGCTGATCGCAGGAATGATGATGACGCACCCGAGGGCGGCACCGACGAGGTCGATGAAGTAGAGCCGGCCGATCTCCTCGGTATCGGTGGAGAAGATGGTCGCGAGCGCGATCCCTGCCGCCAGAAAGGGGACGAAGAGTGCACCCAACACCACCGACAGCTTCAGGGACTCCAGCGCAACGGTCGAGTACCGCCCCTGCGAGCCGTGCATCACCATCCGGAACAGGTCCAGCGGCATCTCGGCGACGACGAAGTAGCCGACGAGGACCGACGCAGCAGCGACGAGACAACACGCCAAGACGAGCTGAATGGGAGGCGTCCGCCGCAGTCGCTCGAACATGGCGACGAAGACTCCCCCGGCGCCAAGGCCGAGAAGGGACAGCCCGATCACGAGATACGTGAAGTAGTACACGAGCTTGTACGAGAAGATCCTCGTGTAGCTCACCTCGAGAAGGATCACGGCGAGAGAGATGAGGAAGGTCTCGACGTAGGGTCTTCTCATGCGTCTCTACCGGAGGAACGAAACGGCGGAACTATCGGACCGCCCCTTGGTCGTCTATGGCGTCGGCGACCGACGCGGGAAGCGGTGTACGGCCACGCCGCCCCCTGGTAGCAAGAAAATCATAGGCTTGCTCGCGGATCTCCACCGGCGCGCCGAGCTCGTGGCCGAGCCCCGGGTACTGGATCAGCGTTGCATGGGGACCGCGACGCATGTTGTCGCTTTTCGGGCGGAGCCCCGCAGCATCCGCCAGGCGTGTCGCCACCTCGGGCGGCAAGACGATGTCCAAGCCGCCGGTGATCATCAGGAGGGGCGCCTTGGTCGCCGGACCGGTCCGATGACGGACCAGCTCGATCGGATCGAGGCCGGCTACGGCCAGCGCATACGGGAGCTGGAGGGACTCGGTCAGCTCGGCGATGTAGGGATCCGCGACGCAGGCACCTGGGGCAGGGCACACGCCACTGGGGAAGCATGAACGGCCGTCTGCCGGCCCGCCGATGCACATGACATAGTCAGAGCGGCCCAGGGTCGGGACGAGGAACAAGGTGTTCGTAAGCCAGCGCTCGATCCCAACTCCCGGCGCCAGCAGAACCATGGCCCCGAGGTCGGGCTCGACCGCGCGGGCCATC
>JAJCZO010000158.1 GCA_029262355.1 Deltaproteobacteria bacterium | reverse complement strand
TCCTGTTTCGCTACTCGCGCCGCCACGATGGCGAGGCGGTCGACGAGTTGCTGCCCGACTACGAGGGCTACCTCGTCGCCGACGCCCACTCCGTCTACGACCACATCTACGTCGACGGCACGGTGATCGAGGTCGGGTGCTGGGCGCATTGCCGCAGATACCTGCACAAGTCGCTGGGATCCGAGCCCAAGCGAGCGCTCGAGGGGATGGCCATGATCGGCGCGCTGTTCAAGATCGAGCGGGCCATCTCGGGCGCACCGCGCAAGAAGCGTCTGGCCGAGCGGCGGGAGAAATCCAAGCCTATCGTCGAAGCGTTCTTCTCGTGGTGCGACGAGCTCAAGGACCAGGTCCTCGACAAGACACCCCTGGCGCAGGCGGTCGGCTACGCGCGTAACCAGCGCAAAGCCCTGTCGCGCTTCCTCGACGACCCGCGCCTGCCGCTGCACAACAACATGAGTGAGCTCCAGCTGCGCCGTCAGGTCCTGGGTCGGCGCAACTGGCTGTTCCTGGGCACGGACGAGGCCGCTCTGGCGAACACGACCTTCGTAAGCCTGCTCGCTAGCTGCGCCATGCACGGCATCGAGCCGTGGGCGTACCTGCGCGATCTCTTCTGCCTGCTGCCCGCCTGGCCGCATCGACGCGCCCTCGAGCTCGCACCCGCGTACTGGAAGAAGACTTCCGAGCACGCCGATACTCAGAAGAGGCTCCAGGCCCATCCCCTGCGCATCGCGATGATCGCTCTCGATCAGCATCCCGACGCAGATTAGATTCTCCCGCCCTCCGTGTCAGCAACGCGGGTCGCCGAACGGATACCCCACACGAACAGTGCGACCTTTTCGTTGCCCTGGGGTTTCGCGTGATCCGGCTCGACAACCGAGATAATGGAATGTCCGTCCCCACCACGGATCTTCCCGCCGTCGACGTCGGTGCAGCCATCGGCGCGTTGGTCGCGGGCGAGAAACTGGAAGCCGCGCCCTACACTTACCTCGACATGGCCGACGACGTGCTCGCGGTGCTGGACGACCTCGGCGTCGAACGCGCCCACCTGGCTGGTGCCTCGATGGGTGGGTTCATCGTCCACTCGGCCGCGCTTCGGCACCCGGAGCGGGTCGCGTCGCTGACGGTCGTCATGAGCGGCAGCGGTGCGCAGCCGGGAGACGATGGCCCCCAGTTGAATCCGACGGCCGTGGCGCAACTCATCGCGCAGACCGAGCGTCGAGTGCGGGAGTCGGCAATCGAGTTTCTCGTAGACAAGTGGCGCTGGCTTTGGGGGACGGGTATTCGTTCGATGAGGCATGGGTTCGTGAACGTGTCGTGTCGGCGTTCGATCGCGCCTACCGTCCGGAGGGTGTTGCGCGGAACCTTCTCGCCGGAGTGCATTCGTCAGGCCTCTGGGCTGCCCAGACCGGAATCCGGTGTCCAACTCTGGTGATGCACGGTGATCGTGATCCGTGCTTCTCTGCTCGCCATGGGCGCGCCATCGCCGACTGCGTGCCGGACGCTGAGCTATGGCTGGACCCGCAGATGGGCCACATCATGCATCGAGAGCAGTGGAAGGAGATGGCGAAGCGCGTGGCGGCTCTAATAGGTTATTCCCGAAGGACGGCCGAGGGGGAGTGCTGACGTCGTAGTGACAAGGGTGGCCGAGCGCTGATCGAAGTCATTCAACTCGGATGGCGTCGCCGAATTGGGCAAGGGGCCGGAACCCATCGGTCGCTCAACAGATTCAACTGCCGGAGGTGGGACTTGAACCCACAAAACCGGATTTTGAGTGCGGGGCGAGTTGATCATTGCTTGCTGTGATTTTCCTTTATTATCAGGCAGTTGCGTGGTCAGCGAATGAGGCCGAAATCGAGTGCTGACGCAAAGTGCTGACATGAAGCGCTGAAGTAGAGTTCTCGTGAGGGGGAGAACAAGCACCAGTCAGGCTGTGGCGGGAGATGCCACGGCGGCACCTACGCCGACCGGCGAACTGCGACGAGGTCTGCGTCGTCGACCGCCCGCACGTCATGCACGGTGAGGGTGACGAGTGCTCGTGTGCGCCCCGCTGCGGTCACGAACTCGACTTCGAGTCCGTCCGGTTCGTAGACCTGAACCACCGCCCCGAGATCGCCCCTGCGAAGACCCTCGCTCGCGATGTCCTTGTTCAGAGCTACGGTATCGAGCGTCTTGAACCTCATTCTCCCGCTCCCGGATACGCAGTCACGAGCCTCGGCACGTCCTCGCCCGCGAGGATGATCCAAACCGTGACCACTTCGGCCTGCTTTCCTGATGGCCCTCGCAGAGTACCACGAACCTCGTACTTGCGACCATAGGCGTTCTCCTCCTTGAGGAGGGCCTGGGCTCCGCCGACCAGCCTCTGGAGGTCGCTCTCAAGCCGCTCGGGCGCGAGAACGGAGTACCCGAGCGACCGGAAGAAGTTCGCCTTGAAGCGTCCGATCGGGTGGGTTCTGGACAGGAGGTAGTCCCGCGTCTTGGCTCGATCCAGGACCAGACGGCCGCCGCCCGGAAGGCTCATCTGTGGTTGTGCTCCAGGCCCGAGCCTGTTCGACGATGACGCCCGCCCGGCCCGTGGAGGAGCGCCTCTCCGTCGCATTGAAAAGGAACTCGGCCGTGTGAGACATCCTCCACATGGGCAAGGGATCGCTCCGCGATGAGATCGCCGATGTCGAAGAGCGCCTCGCCGCCCTGCGTCGGGAGGAGGCGCGCCTGGTCGAAGAGCTGGACGCACTGCGGAGCCGGGTTGATTCGACGATGGAAGAGCATCGGCTCGGGACTCATATCGCCGAAGCGGCGCCGACACCAACGACGAGCCACGCCAAGATCGCGCTATTCCGTTCGTTCTTTCGAGGGCGCACGGACGTGTACGCAACTCGATGGGAGCAGCGGAAGGCAGGTCGAAGCGGCTACGCCCTCGCGTGCGCCAACGAATGGACGCCGGGCCTATGCGAGAAGCCCCGCGTGAAGTGTGGCGAGTGCCCGAACCAGGCGTTCCGGCCAGTCTCCGATGCCACGCTCCATGCTCATCTCGTAGGCGACGAAGTCGTGGGTGTGTATCCGCTCTTGGAGAACGACACGTGCTGGTTGTTGGCTGTCGATTTCGACAAGACGTCCTGGTCCGAGGACGTCGCGGCGTTCGCCGAGACGAGCCAGCCGCTCGGCTTGGTACCTCTTGTGGAACGTTCTCGCTCCGGCAACGGAGCGCATGCGTGGTTCTTCTTCGCGAACCCGGTGTCCGCGATGCGGGCTCGCCAGATGGGCACCTTCCTCCTCACGGAAACGATGGCACGCAGGCACGAACTGTCCATGTCGTCATATGATCGGCTGTTCCCGAACCAGGATACTCTGCCTCGTGGCGGCTACGGCAACCTCATCGCGCTCCCCCTCCAAGGGAAGGCGCGCAAACGAGGGAACACGGTCTTCGTCGACAGCGCCGGGGGCGTCTTGCCAGACCAGTGGCGCGCCCTTGCCGACGCACCTCGGATCTCCAGTGAGATGATCGACGAGATCGTTGCTGACGCGGATCACCAGGGCTCCATCGTTGGCGTGCGGGCGGCTGCGGTCGACGACGGCGAGGAGCCGCCGCCGTGGCAGCCGCCGAGCCGGGGCAGGCTGCGAGCGACCCTCGGGTCCGCACTGCCCAGGTCGGTCCGAGGCGTGCTGGCTCAGCAGCTCTACGTCGAGAAGGCAGAGCTTCCCTCGCCGCTCTTGAACGAGATCAAGCGGATCGCTGCCTTTCAAAACCCCGAGTTCTACAAGCGACAGGCAATGCGTCTCTCGACGGCGTTGACGCCGCGAATCGTCAGTTGTGCCGCCGATCATGTGAAGTACGTGAGCATCCCGCGAGGCTGCATTGAAGATCTCAGGACGCTCCTCTCGGAACTGGAGATCGGTCTCGATCTGGATGACCAACGGCAAGAGGGCGCTGAGGTCGATCTGGCATTCGACGGTCAGTTGACCACGATCCAATTGGATGCGGTCGGCGCTCTCCTGAAGCACGAGTACGGTGTGCTCGTGGCGCCGCCCGGCTCCGGAAAGACCGTCATGGCGATCGCCGTCCTCGCGGCGCGCAAGAGAAGCACTCTGATCCTGACGCACCGGAAGCCGCTGCTTGAGCAATGGGTGGCTCAGCTCTCGGTGTTCCTAGGCATCGAGCAGAAACGAGTGGGTCGGTTGGGCGCGGGGAAGGCGAGGCTGAACGGAGTCCTCGATATAGCGATGCTTCAGAGCCTTGCCCGCTCCGAACAGGCGAGCGAATTGGTTCGTTCCTACGGTCAGGTGGTCGTTGATGAGTGCCACCACCTGCCCGCAGTCACCTTTGAGCGGGTTCTCGCCGCCTGTCCCGCCAGGTTCGTCACGGGCCTCACGGCGACGCCGTACCGCCGAGATGGACACCAACCCATCATCGAGATGCAATGCGGTCGGACCCGGTTCTCTCTCAGTCCTCGCGCCAAGGACTCGGCGCTACCGTTCAAGCAGCGCCTGATTCTCCGGAAGACGAGGTTCAAGACCGCTCTCGACAACGGTGAGAGCATCCAGCGGCTGTACGGCGAGGTCGCCGAAGACGTCGATCGCAATTCGATCATTCTCGACGATGTCATCTCTGCGCTGGAGGAGGGGCGGTCGCCCGTACTGCTGACCGAGCGTCGGGATCATCTTGAGCATCTGACGAACAAACTCCGCCCGTTCGCCCGACATGTCGTCTCCCTACACGGTGGCATGAAGCCGGGTGCGCGACGGGAGGCGTCGAGAATGCTCGGGGAGTTACCCGACGACGAGGAACGGTTGGTGATCGCGACCGGCAGGTACATCGGCGAAGGCTTCGACGATCGTCGGCTCGACACACTGTTCCTCGCCATGCCGGTGTCCTGGAAGGGTACGCTCGTTCAGTACGCGGGGCGTCTGCATCGAGTCCACGCCGGAAAGACCGAGGTGCGGATCTACGACTACGTGGACGAGCACGTGCCGGTTCTTCGTCGCATGTTCGTTCGGAGGATGCGTGGATACGAGGCAATCGGCTACCGGGCTGACAAGAACCCAAATCCTCCGACTGGGGAGGAAGCCGAGACGAGTGCGGGAGAGGCGCAGGTAGATCTCGATTTCGATCTCGATGGGTAGCGGACCAGGTCTGAACTGCCGGAGGTGGGACTTGAACCCACACTTCCTTGCGAAAACCGGATTTTGAGTGCGGGGCGAGTTGGTTGCGATGTGCGCCGATTTCTCAGTCTCGATAGAGAGTTACGTGGTCGGCCGATTCGTCGGAAATCGAGTGCTGACGCAAAGTGCTGACATGAACCGATCAAGTGGCGGGCGGGGCGTCGGCTCGCGCGGTGACTTTTGAGATGCTCGTTTGATCGTATAGCCTGCGCTTGAGATGAAGTTCTCTGTCAACCTGATGAACTTTGGCTATCTCGGCGCCGTGCGCGATCTCGTCGAGCTGGCGGTGTGTTAGCGACCGCGCAAAACCGCGCGCGTTAGATCGTTGATGAACTGGGGAGAAATGGCGTAGTTCTCACGGAGTTGCGCCATGCTTCGTAGGCGATCGAGTGCGCGCGGTTTCTGACGATCGGCTACACCCAAGACGCCGCCCGGCAAAGAAGGACTGGGCTACCAGTGAAATGAACGGCGAGCAGCTGCTGTCCGCCTCCTTGGAGCTGGTCCTTCTAGACCCAGCGGTCAACGAAGAGTTCGCAAGCGCCAATCGATGAGAACTTCACCAACGGCCGTGCACCGCCAGTGGGAACCGAGCGCGAACCCGATACCGAAAGACCGGTGAGGGTTTGGTGTTCAGCTCCGTCGTCGAGTCTGCTTGCCGTACTTGCTCGCGAAATCCTCGGTAGAGAGCTCCAAACACGCTACTGCAGAGGCACAGGAAGGATACGGCTGCCAAGACTCTGAGCGACCCACTGCTGTTGCGTAGCGACGCCGGCTTCTGCGATGTTATCCCAGTGTGGGGTGGCAAACAGAAGACGCGTCCCAGCTATGTCGCACCGTGGCTGGATCGCTGGTCACTACCGATCGACATCCACTGTCACGGGCTCGACTCCCATGACGTGAGCAGCCTCCAGTTAAGAGTTCTTGAGGACATAAACACGGCGCTCGAGGCGCGAGGCCACCGAGCGATAGTCACCGCGTATCTGCAAGGTGATACCCTGGCAGACTTCGAGCATTTCATGCGCCGATTCTCCGCCCAGCGGCGCTCACTTCCGAACATTTTGGGCGTCGCCCTTGAAGGTCCACTACTTGCGCGAACCGGAGGGATCCCAGAGGGGTCGAAGTGGGCCCGCCCGCCGAACCACTCGGAATGGTGCCGCATCGGAGCCCTCGGGGCTCTCGGCCTGACCTACGTTGTTTTCTCGCCAAACGCAGATTCGGCCGTCGGGATGGCGGAGATCACCAAGGTACTGCTCGACAACGGCATAGCTCCCGCGCTCGGCCATTTTGGAAAAGACGCCGACCCCGGCTTCACTGCAAAGCGCATCCAACAGGTGCTCTCAGTGGTCTCAACACATGGATGCACACGTCGCGCTATCACCGACCATCTCTTCAACGACATGCCCGTCAACATCTCGTATGCGTGGCGGGACCCTGCGGCGCGGAAGCGGCGCAGAGCGGAGCTCGAGGCGATCGACTTGAAGAGTCTCTCTTTTGCGAATCTGGATGCACGACTCGGCCCCGTCCCGGCAACGCTAATCCGCGGAGCACGCGACGGGATGCTAACCCTGTGCCTGAACTTTGACGGGCGCCACGTCGATCCATCCGTTTGCCAACGCGTGGTCGAGATGGTTGGCGCCAGGAACATCCTGGCGATGACCGACTCTGCGGCCGTCGGCGGACGGGAACAGCTCATCGAACACGACGGCCTTCTTTACGCCGAGAAAGACGGGCAGCGCGTTGTCGCAGCCAGCGCGACAGGCATGGATCGACAACTGCGAACTCTCCGCGATGAGCTGGGGCTGGAAGCCAACGTCGTTCATCAGATCACGGTTGCCAACCCAGCGCGCACCCTCGCGCTGCCTGAGCCGAGCCAGGTTCGACTTATTGCTGTCGACGTCGACGGGACACTACTCAACAGCAAAGGCCAGCTGGCCGCGCGCACAACAAGCGCTCTGCGACAAGCGATGGAAGCCGGGCTTCAGGTTGTGTTGGCAACAGGCAGAACACGTCGTGCCGTCGCCGAGATCCTGGACAGACTCGAGCTGAAGCTCCCAGGTGTCTTCGTCCAGGGGACGCTCGTCCAAGATGGCGACGGATCGATCCTCACGAAACACGTCCTCCCGCCCGAAGCCTCGAATCGAGTAATCGACTTTGCCCGCAGCCTCGGATTCGATCTTGTCGCGTTCTCGCAGACCGAGATACTCACCGAAGCGCTCAACCAGAACACCCGGCGTTTCATGGATTACAACGAGCCGGCACCAAAACGAGTTGGGTCGCTCAGGGACATCAGCGAGGGACGGGGCCTCCTCAAGCTCATCCTTCTCGGTGATATCGAGGCGATCGGCAGAGCTCGACCAAGCCTGGAGGCGTGCGTAGGGGCGCAGGCCTCCGTCGTCCAAGCGGTCCCCGGTATGTTAGACATCCTCCCACGAGAAAGTTCGAAAGGCGCGGGGTTGGCCACGGTGTTGTCGCGACTCGGCCTAGTAAGAGGTCAGGCGATGGCGATCGGCGACGCTGAGAACGACATCGAGTTGTTCGCCAATGCAGGAATCGGGGTTGCTGTTGCGAACGCAGAACCACGGCTTCTGGAGAAGGCGGACCTGGTCGTCTCGTCCAATGATAATGATGGCGTTGCTGAGGCTCTAGATTGGTTGGTCATGCAGAAGGCCCACACCGCACAACAGATGAGAGCGCCAGATGGAAAAATCAACTGACGTCGCGTGGCATCACCGCTCCGTATGCGTGAACGAGTGGGCCGGCTCGCTGCCCCGGTGCGCCATCCTGCTTGCGCAAGAGATAGCTTGGAGGGGCGGTCGCTCTGCGCCCGATGCGTGCTTAGGACGTGGCGGCCAGGCAAGACGACTTCTAACCTTGAGGATACTGCTCCGAGATGCGCGAAGGGACGCATGGCGAAGGCCGAGGCGCACCGGAGGGCCCGCGCGACGAAATTTGCGGCGCAAGTCCGGCGACGCAGTCGAAGTGAGCGCCCCAGCTCGCGATGCGCGGGATGTCGGCGCGCATCGGTTCGCGCGGGCACCTCGCCGCAGAGCCTGGTGACGCTGTGCCCGGTCAGCAGTTCACTGCCCAGGCTGAGATCGCTCGGATCGACAGGGCCCTCACGTCTCAGACACTGCTGATTGGCGGGCTCGCGGTCCAACATTACATCCACGATCGTCGGAGCAGAGACTTAGACCTCGTTGTAGATGATGATACGATCACGCAACTGATCCCCGTCCTCTACCCCTCCAAGGATTGGAACGTCGAGGAGCCAAGTGCCGATGTGGCGCGTCCCAACTATGTCCTCACGTGTCGCACTGATACCGCGCGTCCGAACGTACACCTTGGCCCCAAGATCAAGGAGCGCGGGAATCCGTACCCGCCACTGACGTGGGATTTTCTGCTCGAGAGCTCGCAGCCGTACCGATTTAGGCAGGGTTGGTTGGAGCACATAGTTGTTCCCAGTATCGAGAGGCTTGCTGTCTCGAAGCTCTTATCGTTCTTGAACCGGGGTCATTTGGGGGAAAAGGGGCGTCAGGACCTGGACGACTTCGCTCGCCTCACCAATCTGCCGGACTTCGCTAGCAACAGCCTTTTCGACTTCATTCGCCAGCTAGGATTCGAGGAACGCGTCCGACGGGAGTTCACGACCAAGGCTCGTGCCTTTCCTGAAACCTTCGCCAAGAGCCACCTGGTCGATTTGTTCGATCTATTCGGCCGCGACGCGTCGACAACTCCAGCAATTTCGACCAATCCCAGCAGCCGACCTGTCCCAGACAAACCCAGCATCGACCTGACCGGACTGTCGCAGCCAACCGGGAACGGCTTCTTCGGCCGGCGAGCCGATGCCCGCGAGTTGACCGAGGCGTGGGACAGCCAAGACGCGCGGGTTGTGAGCATCGTGGGCATGGCCGGCCAGGGGAAAACCTCGCTCGTCCATCAGTGGTTCGACACGCTCTCTCCAGAGAAACTGGCTGGCGCGAGCGCGTTCGGCTGGTCTTTCCGCGGACAGTCGGCCACCTCCGCCGCCTTCATCGAGCAGGCTGTCCGGTTCTTCGCGGGACCAGGGACGAGACGACGAGGGCGCACCAGGCGCAACCTCCGTGCAACCACCGACGAGCTGATCGAGCTGGTGCGCGGATCGCGGGCATTGCTCATCCTCGACGGATTAGAGCCACGACTGTCGCCTGGTAGTCGCAAGGGGAAGATCTCGGACGACGCTCTAGAGAGGCTACTGAAAAGCTTGGCGGACGAGAATCCCGGGCTTTGCTTGGTCACCACTCGCGCGCCGCTTATCGAACTGGAACGACTACGAGGCCATCTCCGGATGGACCTTGGCCGGCTGTCGCCAGAGGATGGTATCGAGCTTCTGAAGTCGCATGGAACGCGAGGGCCCGACGTGGACTTTCGTGCCGCATCAGAGCACCATGGGGGCCATGCGCTCTCGCTGACGCTGCTGGGCGTCCACCTTTCGATCTTCTGCGATGGCGACATCCGCCGCTGGCGAGACGCAGTCCCGGATGACGCTGGGCTACACGACCTCCTAGACGGCTACACAGCCCGACTGAGCCATCCCCAAGCCGGAGCCGAGCTATGCGTCCTCCGTGCTGTCGGCCTCTCCGAGGAACCAATCCGTCCCAGCGAGGTGCACGCGCTTCGCGCGGAGCCGCCGATAGAGGGGCTAACTCTGAAACCCGACGGAACTCCGATTGGGGAACACCTATGGAAACAAGCTGTCGCGCGCCTACGCGCAGCCCGTCTGCTCGCGCCACCCAGGGTCAGGGGGCAATGGCGGAACAGCCTCGAGGCCCACGCGATCGTTCGCTCGTACTTCGCCCTAGAGTTCTTACGAGCCCACCCCGACGGAGCGCGCGAGGCGCACGAGAGACTGTTCCGCCGCTGCCAGGCGGAGGCCTCGAGCAGACTCGCGGAGACCGCGGAGGAAATGCTGCCACTCTTTTCGGCCATCCGCCATGGCTGTCGCGCGGGTCGCGCGAAAGAGGCTTTCGAGCGGATCTACATCAAGCGGGTGCGACGAGAGCCCTCCAACGGCGACCGATGGAACCGGGTTGCAAACATCCATTTCAACGTCAAGACCCTCGGTCTCGTCGCAGCTGATCTCGAGGCGCTGGGTCAGTTTTTCACACATCGCTGGGAAGCGGCGACCTCTGATCTCGAGCCGGAGGACCAAGCATACGTTCTGCTCTACGCCGGACTCGACCTCAGACTGATGGGTCGACTGGCGGAGTGCGTTGACGCGCTGGGGGCGAGTAGCGCTGTCTACAGAGAGACTGGCGACGAACATGGTCGCGCTCTGACGGCGCGTCACCTCTCGCAAGCCCTCGTCTTGCGAGGAAGCCTCCGCGAGGCGCTCGAAATCGCGCGTGAGGCCGAGAGACTGCTTTCACGCGAAGGTGGCAGCGTCAAGGACCGGATAGCAGCCCTAGGCGGACTGGGACATGTGCAACATCTGATGTCCCGCAGCGCAGCGGCCGAGACATTCGCAAAGGCCTCCAGATTGCAGCAGACAGCAGCTCCCGAGGAGCCACTACTATCGGGGCTCTCTGGCTTCCGGTATTGCGAGTGGCTTCTACATGTCGGACGAGCGGGCGAG
>JAJCZO010000157.1 GCA_029262355.1 Deltaproteobacteria bacterium | reverse complement strand
AACTGGATCACGGTCAGATCGAGATTCTGGAGGTCGGTGATTCGACGATCCAGCTTCTTGATAGCGTGGTCGACCTCGTGGGGAGTCGGATTGCGGCTCACCGGGATTTCTCCGTCCTGGGGCATGCCGCACGCATCGCTTGCGCGGAGATGAAGGTCAACCTCCGGGCAGAAGTCCTTGCAGCGAGACGTGGGAGGTGGTCATCCACCATGACGGTACTAGGGGCCGGGACGGGGCGCGACATTCTGCCATTGGCTCCACGATCGTGTGCGGAGGTCGATACAGAAGTTGGCGAGGTGTACGATTCGACCGTGCCTCGGTGGAATTTGTACTTCGACATCGCCGGTCGGGTCGTCGAGCGGGACCCTTCCTGCGATCTCGTGGTCACCGGGGGCGTGGCCATCGAGTCGAGCGAGACGGAGAGGTTGCGCGAGGAGATCGCAGGGGTGCCGAAGTGGAGGGCGGCCGACCGCGACGCAGTAGACGCGGTCTCCCGGTTGCTTGCGCGTCGGACCGTCAGAAGCTTCGCGGCCGGGTTCAGAACCCACACAGCCGCCTGGGGCCAGTTCTTCGTGAACGGGCGGCGGGTGCAGCGCCTGTACTCTGAAGCAGACGGGAGTTCGATCACCTACCTCAAGCCGGGGAACGTGATGCGTACATTCCTACTGGGAGACTGCTCTGTGCGCCTGCTAGCCGAGTGCGCCAAGGGTGTGACGGGACCGGTCGTGCGAGACCCCACCGATCGGGTGCCGATCCTTGCGGACCTCGTCTGTGACGAAGAGATTCATGGTGATGACAACGTCCGTGTGTACGAGCAGGAGTGGCGGAAGTTGGTATCGATGCCCAACGCCTTCAAGCAGTTCGGGTTCACGCTGCACATCGAGTCGATCGTGTTCGCGGACGAAGAGAAGGAACCCCTACTCCAGCTCCCGGATCATCTGGCTGGCGCAGTTTCGACGATCCATGGGGCAGGAGTTGCCCCTCCGCCTGGGCTGTCCGTCGCAGATGCGGAGTCGCTGATCGGGGCCGTCGAGGAGTCGGGCAAGCTGGACTTGCGGTTCGAGGACTTCGCGGAGCCATATCCGCCAAACCTTCAAGCTAGCGCCGCTGACGTCAAGCAACGTGCCGCCGATGTCGCGGCACGGAGGCGCTACAGGGAGGCGATGGGCAAGGGAAGGTAATCGCCGGGCTCGCGACGTTCAGGCCCGCGACGACGCGGCCCATGTAGAGTTGCTGGACTACGACTACGATGACCGTCGCGGGCTCGACGGGCCAGGCATGAAGTGGCCGGTCAGCGGATGGGAGGGTAGTGTGGCTACTCTCGCCACAGCGGGTGGCCCGGCCGGATGACCTCGACCTTGGTGATCTCGTCTGTGATCCAGCCCTCGTGACCGAGGGGCTCGTTGTGGACGGTGGTGCGCGGGTTCTTGTCGCGCCAGGCGCGTTCCTGGCACGCCTGAGAGCAGAAGCGCTTGTTGCCCCTGGTGCGCTCGACGATCTTGTCGCAGCCCTCGCGCTCACAGGTCCTCATCCGATCGCTCCGTAGACCCATTGCACAATGGCAGGGAGGGGAGAATCGCCCGATGTCGAGGGTAGGGTGCCTCGCGTCGTCATCGGCCGCCTCTGCGTTTCCTGAGGGGCCGCTGCTCGTGCTTCCGCAGCCACTCGGTCAGAGCCTCGGCGAGTGCTTCCTTGAACGTCCGGTCTTCGGCCAGGGCAGCGAGGCGCACGCGCTTTCGTAGATCCGGGCTGATTCCGACGGTGAGGACTACCTCGCCCTCTTTGATCGTCGACGGCATGACCGCAGGGTATCAGGGGGATGGTCTTACATCCAGTGAATCCTTGACATCCTGGATATATTGGATCATGATGATTTGGTAATCCTGGCAATAGTCTTGCCACCACGCGCTTCTGGCGCGCCGAGATTTGGTCGTGCTGATGTCGGGCGCTTCGTTTCAGAGAAGGGGAGGTTCATCTATCGAGACGTCTGTCGAGATTGTCTGTCCGGGTTCGCTCTCTGAACCAAAGCCCGCGCCACCTGCTCTCGTGTATCTGGCGACCAAGTGCAGGACTCCCCAGAGCAGGGAGACCATGGCCGCTGTTCTGCGTCGGGCGGCGTCGACCATCTCGGGTGGACGCCAGGACGCGGTCGAGCTTGGCTGGGACAACCTGACATTCGATCAGCTCGCCGGGCTCGTGGCGGTGATGACGGCACGCGGGCTCAAGCCTCGGACTGTGAACCTCACCGTTGCCGCCGTGCGGGGAGTTGTCGACGTCACGAGGAAGCAGGGCAGGATCAGTCGCGAACGAGCCGAGGAGATGAAGGAGGCGCTCGAACCGCAGCCCGTGGACCGATCAGAGGTTGCCGGTAGACACGTAGAGCAGCTTGAAGTGGCCAACCTCTTCGAGGCCGCGCAAGATCGCACGAGGAGGGGGCTGCGAGACATCGCGATGCTCGCGGTGCTATTCGGTGGGGGTCTTCGTAGGGCAGAGGCCGCCGCGCTCATGGTGGGGGACTACGACAGCGAGAAGCGGGCACTTCGCGTGCGTTGCGGAAAGGGTCGAAAGTCCCGCAAAGTTTTTCTGCCCGAGTCCGCTGCGGCGGCGCTCGACGATTGGCTGACGGCGTCGCTGCCTCGCGGGACTACCGAGCACGAACTGATGCCGAA
>JAJCZO010000156.1 GCA_029262355.1 Deltaproteobacteria bacterium | reverse complement strand
CCTGCACCATCCGTCGTGTCGACGTCAATGGCGCTGCCGTTCGGATTATAGAGAAACACGCGCGTCGGAGTCGCGCCCGGCTGAGAATTGGTCGGGGTCGTGTAGCAGGAATCCCACGAGGAAGCGGGCAGCACGGTGAACCACCGCGCCGCGTAGCTCGACCCCTCGTCACCCGTCATGACGTGCACCTGGACCGGACCTGAGGCCGTGATCGTACCGCCGGCGTTCACGGCGAGAGAAGTGCTGTCGAGATAGTACGTCTCACCCTGATCCAGGCTGACCGACACGTCGACGCCACCATCGGCGTCGTAGTCGATGTCGACGCTCGTATTGTCTTCCGAAGCCATGATCGACACGTTCACGATCTCGAAATCGTTGTCGTGGTTCGGCGTGTCCTCACCGATCGGCAGCTCGTATTGCGTTCCCCACGCGGTGATCGGCCAGACCTCGACCGCCCCCGCATTGAGCGTGCCGCTCGCGCTCGCCCACGCCGCGCGCGTCATCGCCGAAGCGCACGTTAGGCCCACGCGGTCGCGCCCGTCGAAGTCGACCGTGCCCTGCAAGCTCGCGTCGGCCCCGGCCGCGTTCGGATCTTCGTCACCCGACACCATGCCCGTGACCACCGCGTTGGCGAGCACGAGAACCGTCCCCCCGGGGATCAGACTCGGGTCGCTGCCGAAGCCCGGCGGGACTCCGTCGGGACCATTCCCGTTGCCCCAGATCAGCGTACTGCCCTGGACCGGCGCGTCGAGGACGACTTCGTATCCGTCCTCCCACTGGTCGTAATAGACGATGCAGTCGTTGGGGATCGTCAACGACACGTACGTCTGAATGGGATCGTTGGCGTTGGCGTTGACGTCGTCCAGCACCTCGAAGGCCTCATTCTCAGGCACCGGGATGTAGAACTCGGATTGGATCTGAGCTTGCGCAACTGAAGCAGCGACGAGGACGAGGAACGCGGCGAGCGAGGTCTTCAGGTGTGCCAAGTGAGGATCCCCCCATGAGGAAGAAGAGCAGGTTCAGGTGATCGGACCGCTAAGACAAAGGACAAGCCGCGATATCGGGATCTGGAAGAAATGTCAATAAAAAAACTAAGCTGGTCTCGCTTGCCGAGTCGAACGTTCGTCTCAGCCGCCCGAAATGACCCGCCGCCTGCGCCTCGAGCGCCGGCGTTCGAGGCGCCGCATCCCAAGATCTCGGGCCCGTTCGGAGCGGAACAACTGTGTAGTAAAATCCGGAGTATGGGTCATGGTGAGGTCGCCGCGCGTGGGCCTACCCGAAGCTCATCCGCAGGTGTCGGTTCCGTCCGACTCGAAGGCGGGCTCTTCTCCGAAGGTCTGCGAATCTTCGAGGACCCGGTACCACTCCCAACGCAGGCCATCGGGCTCCTCGGCCCAGACCTTGTTCGCCTTGGCGTAGCAGCACGTCGTCTCCTCCTCGACGAGGTCCGCCATCCCTTGCGCCTTGAGACGCTCGGTGGCCGCGTCGACCGCCTCGTCGTCGAAAACTTCGACGCCGAGGTGGTCGAGACGCTCGGTCGCTTCGGGCGCCTCGAACAACACGAGCTTCAAGGGCGGCTGCTCGATGGCGAAATTCGCATAGCCGGGCTTCCTCTTGTTCACCTCGACGCCGAACATCTTCGAGTAGAACTCGACCGCCACATCCAGGTCCTTCACATTGAGTGCGAGTTGAACACGCATGGGAATCTCCTTTGTTCGCCTGTCGGTCACGACGCGCGCGGGGTGACCGACGATCCGCAGGCTGCAACACCTTCGCAGCAGTTGAGAGTAAGAAATTGAATCAGTGCGTTCATCGCGTCGAAGTTCGGCGCGTAGATCAGGGAACGCCCTTCACGCCGGCAGCTGACGACACCAGCCCTTTTCAGCTCTTTCAGATGGAAAGACAGCGTCGCCGACGGGACATCGAGCGCGTCCGCCACGACCCCCGCCGCGAGCCCATCGGGCCCTGCCTGCACCAACAGACGAAACACATCGAGGCGGGTCTCGTGCGCCAACGCGGTCAGAGCGTCGACGGCGTCTTCCATTTCCATGTTTCTACAATTATCCAATTATAGAAGGATGTCAATCCGTATGCGTCAGCTCGCAATGCGCTCGGGGCGCCGAACCCGGCCGATCTTCGACGAATGACGATCAGCCACCGCCCGTAGGACGGGCTACTTCGACTTCGTCGGCCCGGCGTCGCCGGGGGTGTAGATCGGGATGGTCGGTGCGGCGGAGGCGTCTTCGCGGTTCATCGAGATGATCTTCCCGCCCCCGCCCTTCTCGACCTCGTCCACGCGAATCATCGAATGCATCGGCACGTGGACGCGGCTCACCCCAGCGAACTCGTTCTTCAGGTCCTGTTCGGTCGGGTCCACGATCAGATCGGACTTGCGCCCCCACAGGAGCCCCGAGATCTCCACGAACCCGAACAACGTGCCCTGCGTCACCTCCTTGGCATAGAGCTCGAAGATTTTACCTGCGTTCATGAATCGGACGCGGTAGATGGGTTCCTTGTTCTTCGCCACAGAAGGGAGCTTCGCGATCGAGATGCCCCGAGACAAGAGCGGGGACCGTGAAACCCGCGGCCCCTACTCGCGCACGTAAGGGTCGAGCGCGTCGCGCCACACCACGTAGGCCGGGCCCATGAGATGAAGTCGGTCGTTCGCGTAGTCGTCGCGGATGGAATCACCTTGCGGGCCGACGAAGAGCGAAAAGATGTCGATCCAGCGCGCGCCGTGGGCCGAGACAATGGGCCCCAGCATCTGGTTCAGCTGCTGCACGTCGTCGGTGAGAAAGCCGTCCCGAGGAAGGACGCTTTGCACGTACACCTTCGTCCCGGGGGAGTCTGCGTGGATCGTGTCGATGATCTGGCCAACGTTCGCAGCGATGTCTTCGGCCGAGACGAACGCCGACAGGTCATTCGTCCCGATCTCGAGGAACACCTTCGCCGGCCTCCCGACGGTGACCGTATCGAGTCGGTGGAGCACACCCTGCGACGTGTCGCCGCCGATCCCCCGGTTCTTCGTGGGAACGCCGGGAAACATCTCCTCCCACGCCCCGCCCTCGGTGATCGAGTCGCCAAGAAACACGATGTCCCCCGGCTCGACCAGAAACGTCTCATAGAAAGATCGAAGCCGTTCCTGCTGCATCGCATTGAACGCGAACCCGTTCGTCGCAGAATACACGGCCCATACCCCGACGAACGTCGCCACGTTCAACGAAACCGAGAGCCAGATCAAAATCCGCTTCATCGGGGGACGCGTGTCACGGATTCACAGATCTGTCACGCATTCCCGCGAACGAACGCCTCGACGTGCTTTCGGCCGAACATTCTGGGAATCGGTGGCAGGGCTTGCCAGTGGGAACTCGACACGACATTGCACGTCGTCCGGGTACGACCCGACGCTGACCATGCAGGCCTTGGCCCTCCTGCGCACGGGCGGCGCACTCGTCGATCCCCTGCGCCCCGAGGCGGTGCCCGAGCCCGGCGTCGAGGAAGCCGGGCTCGAGCTTGTTTGTCGACGTCGGATCGACCATTGTCGTGGAAGTGGCCGGCGAGAGACCGAGGATCATTCGCGCACTGATGAGTGTCGTACGCATGACGCTCTGCCTGGCGCTGGTCTCATGCGGCTCGAGTGCGAAAAGCGGCGAGGCACCGTTTCTGGCCGTGTTGAGCGCCTTCCCGGCAGAGCTGGCCGCGTTGGTCGAACGGGCCGACATCGAAGAGCGCATCGCGCACGACGATCTCGTCTTGCGCGTCGGCACGCTCGGCGGCGTGAAGGTCGTCCTCGGAATGACCGGCGTCGGTCTCATCAACGCGGAGCACACGACTCGGGCCGTCCTCGAGCGGTTCCCGGTCACCGGCGTCATCGTATCGGGAGTCGCAGGTGCGTCCCTTCGCATCGGGGACGTAGCCGTTCCCGACACCTGGAGGCTCGCCGATGGCACGAGCCACCGCGCGCACGCCGCCTGGCTCGGCCTCGCCCGCGGACTCACCGACGACTACCTTCCCCTCGAGCGCTGCACCGTCGTTCCCGCCACGGACGAAGCGGTCTGCCTCCCACACGAACCCGAGGTCGTCGTCGGAGGTGTCGGCGTGAGCGATGACTCCTTCGGCAGCAACGCACTTCCCTGCCAACCAGGCGGCGACGATGTTTTCGGCTGCGACATCGCTCTGGAAGAGGTCGCCCAGAGTCCCGACGACGTCGAGCCCGCTGTGGTCGACATGGAAACGACTGCGATCGCGCGCGAAGCGTCCAAGCTCGGACTGCCCTTCATCGCGTTCCGTGCCGTGTCGGACGGCGCCGGCGATCCGCTCGGGCTGCCCGGCTTCCCGGCGCAGTTCTTCGCGTACTATCGACTCGCCGCAACCAACGCCGCCGCGGCGACCACGGCCTTCTTGGAACGACTCGGCGACCGAGACGAGCCGTAGGGCCCCAAGATCCCCATACGATGCCGGAACTCCCCTGCCTGCCCCGCATACATGCCACATAGGGTTTGACCCGCCGCCTCGGAACGCCCTAGGCTTTCCGCATGAAAACAGCGCTTTGCTCGGCAGCGGCAGTCGTCTCGGTTGGACTCGCTTCTCAGGTGCTGGCGGCGGCCCCGCCCCCTCCGGTGATCGATTGCGATCCTACCCACTACTCCACGACCGACAATCCCATTCCCGGAACGATCGTGCTGAGCGGCGGAATCTTCGTCGGCACCGAGGGGCCGGACAAGCTCAACGGCACCGACTTCGATGACCTTATCGTCGGGCTCGGCGGCAAGGACAAGATCGGCGGCAAGAAGGGCAACGACATCCTGTGCGGGGGTGAAGGCGACGACAAGATTCGTGGCCAGAACGGCAACGACATCGCAGACGGCGGGCCCGGCCGAGACGACATCAAGCTCGACCATGACGACGACATCATGATCGGCGGCGACGGCAATGACCGCCTCGACGGCGGGAAGGGCAACGACAAGTGTTGGGGCCAAGACGGCGACGACAAGATTCGCGGCGAAGAAGGCTTCGACGAGCTCTACGGCATGGCTGGCAATGACAACATCAGCGGCGGCGGAATGGCCGACATCCTCGACGGGGGTGACGGCGACGACCGCATCGTCGCGAGCAACGGGGATGACGTGATCGACGCGGGCGCGGGGAACGACTTCGTGAAGGCCGGCCCCGGGAACGACACGGTCTTCGGCGGCCCGGGCAACGACATCCTGAAGGGGCAGGGCGACGATGACACGATCTTCGGCGGCGACGACGATGACTTCCTCGATGGAAGCTCCGGCGTCGACCTCCTCGATGCGGGCAACGGCACCGCCGACTTCTGCAAGAGGGGCGAGACCAACGTCGACTGCGAGAAGATCAAGTAGCGGTCCGCACGAGTCACCGGAGCGAAGGAGCCGCGACCACCTCCGTGGCTCCTGGCCCTCTACCCCAATCGCACGCTAGGCTCGCCGGATGCCCAGCATCGATACCGTCGACAGCATCGAGATCTCCGCACCGGCCCAGAAGCTCTTCGAGATCATCCTGGATTACCCGCGGATGCACGAATGGTACCCGCGGTACCGCGTCGAAGTGATCGACGGCAGTGCCGTGGCCGAAGGTACGAGGCTTCGCCATGAGCTTTCTCCGCCCGGGTCGCCCGTCAAGTCGCGCTTCACCCGAACCATCCAGCGCATCGATCCCGGCAAGGCGATCGAAGAGACCTACGATGATGGCGACCTCGTGGGCCGCGGCCGCTGGGAGTTCGAAGCTCTCGGCACCGACACGACGCGCGTCTCGTTTCACTGCCAGGTTCGGTCGAACACCCTCCTGATGCACATCGGCTTCGCACTGGGCGGCGAGCGCGGGCACAACATGGTCTACCAGCACATCCTCGCCGCCCTGAAAGCGCGAAGCGGGGCTCCGTTGGCCTAGGCGCGCCCTACGGCACGCAGTTCAGAACCCCCGCCTTCCCCTTCGGCGCAACGGTGTCGGCCACCTTCACGCCGATGGCGAAATGCGATCCGTCGGACGACACCCCGTTGATCTTGTTCAGCTTCTTGAACCGCGCGCCTACGCCAAAGGCGTCGGTCGGGGGCACGTCGAGCTTTGTGAGCGCGGCCGAGGGGCCCGTGAACTCGAAGACGCCGGTCTTCGCCGGCGTATTTCCGAGCTTCGCGTTCAGAAACACCTGCCCACTATCGGTGAGGTCATAGTCGTTCAGTTTCCTGAACGTGCCTCCCTGCGGGCCGGGCGCGAGGTCGGACGTGGCGGCGACCTCCACCGCGCTCATCCCGATGAAGTCCCAGGTGAAGAGAACCGTCTTCGAGACCGCTCCCGTAACCTTGGCCACGAACGCGATGTCGTTCGAAGAATTGATCTTGGGAGCGTTCGCGTGCTTCGCGCTCACGTCGGGAAAACTGTCATAGAAGGTTCCCGCGATCGGCGTAGGATCGCCCTCCAGCGCGACCTTCGTGATCGAGCCGCCGCTCGCGAGAAACAACCCGTCGAGGGGAAGCTCGAGCAGATCCGTGCAGTCGATCTTCGTCTCGGCATGCACCACGTAGTCGCCCGTCGTGCCGAGCGACACCTCGGTGATGTCGCAAAGCTCGCGGCCTCCGACGGTGACGTCGCCCTCGAGAACGCCGGGCGTCGGCGTGTCCGTGACGGCATCGTAGAGAAAAACACCATCCGGTCCGCCGGAGACGTCGGCGACGAACGAGATCAAGCCCCCGGCATTGATCTCAGACACCCAAGGGAAGTCGGTAAAGACCCCGACCGCCGGCGCCGGAACGACGTCGCCAGTCGTCGCGCCCGCTTCCATCGCCCCGCCAGCCTCGCGAACGACGACCATGTAGCCGCCACCGCTCAGACGAGCCTTGAACCCCAGGTCCGCCGAGTCATTCAAGGAGAGGCGCGTAAACGGGCGTCCGGTCTTGAAGAACTTGCCAGCAGGGGCCGGGAACAGAGACCGCGCGACCGTCTCCGGCGCCCCCACGCCGGGATAGAGGTACAGGCCATCGACATACGACTTCGGACGAGCCGAGAAGAGCGTGTCTCCCGAGGCGTTCGTCACTGCCTCCGAATGAAATCTGTTCCCGTAGAAGAACCCGTCCGGGTCCGGCTGGCCGCGACGCGCAACGGTCGAGCACGTGAAGGCGGCGTGAGCGTTCCCCGCGACAAGCGCGATGCAGGCGAGGATCGCTGCGAAAGTCGAGGCTCGCACGCGAGCAGCGGTGATCGTGTTCATGACAGGCTTCTCCCGGGTTGGCGGACGTCGAGGTTCCACTGCGCACACTATATGGCGGGAGCTGTCGCACGCAACGACTTGTTCGCCTTGCCGTACACCAGGGCCTTCACGCGTCGCGACCGGCGTACCCCAGCTCTACGCGAACGCGCTCGAGCGACCGCTGCGTAAACGGCGTTCGGACCGCACCAACCGATGTCGCGGCGGCCTCGTGCAGATCGAACCACCGAACCGCAGTAATCTCACCGCGCGCACCGGGCTCGGGTTCCTCTCCCGGGCTCGGCTCTCCGTCCGGCGCATCAACCAGATAGGTCTTGAGCGTCCGATACGGCGTCTGCGCGTCGGACACCGACTCTTCCGACAGAAGCCGCAGGACCTGACACACCAGGTGTGTCTCCTCGCGCACTTCGCGCACGACGCATTCCTCTTCCGTCTCATCCTCCCGGCCGCCGCCAGGAAGGATCCAGACAGGGGGATAGCCGCGGGGCTCCCAACGCACGAGAAGAATCCGGTCCCGACGAACGATCGCTGCCTGATAGCGGATGAGCCGGTTCGCCATGTCGCACCCTTCTATACTGACGGCTCGTAGCGCACACGTCTCACCAGGCCACGCGATCTCGAGCCGAACTCGCGCAACGTGGTGAGATGTGTCGGCAGAGGTCTCTCTCGACGCGACCCCGGAGCAGATCGCGAGCCTGCGCCGGCATACCGAGGGCCGAAGCCGACGTGCGCACCCGCCGACGTGCGCTTGCCGCGCCCAGGTGGGGGTTCTGGCGACCAGCGGGTGCCCTCTGGCGCGCAGTTGATCCCGACGCCCATCCAGGTACTGAACTACTGAATGAGAGCCCCCGGAGGTCAGCAAGTGGCACGCACCAGTTCCCTCGCCCTCTCGATCGCACTGGCGCTCACCGGGTTCGCGACCGGGCCCGCGAGTGGCCGGATCGCTGCCGGCGAGATTGACGGTGCGGCCGTTCCCATCGTCGACTCGCGTCGGCTCCCCGTCATGCGCCGGGCGCCGCGGGATCTCATCGGCACGCTCACCGTCGCCGGAGCCGCGGCGGTGAACTGGCCGGTAGACCTCTACGCCGCCGCCTCGTCCGGAGCGACGCGCCTCGCGACCACGACGAGCGACGGAGACGGCGCGTTCCGGTTCCGTCGGAGCCCGGACTGGGGTCCAGCATTGCTCTACATCGTTGCTCGCAAGGGCCCAGCAGGCCGAATGCTCGCGCTCGTGGGGACGGACGCTGAGCTCCCCAGCAGAATCGTCGTGAACGAGCTCACCACGATTGCGTCGGTCTGGGCCGCCGCTCAGTTTCTGGACGGCGACGCGATCAGCGGCAACGACGTCGGTTTGCGCAGCGCAGCGGGCAACGTCCCGAACCTGGTCGACCTCTCGAACGGCGGACTCGGCGCGGTCGTACAAAACATGTTGAACGGGACTCGCACGTCGACGCTCGCCACGTTCAACACTCTCGCGAGCATCCTCTCGACCTGCCTGAGCGACGGGTGCCCCGTCTTCTTCGAACTGGCAACGCCGAGCGGTGAGTCGCCGCCCAGCACGACCATCGAGGCGTTCGGCAACGTTGCACGCAACCCGTGGAACCACGTCGACGAGATCTTTGCGCTCCGACCTCCGGCCAACACGGACTTTCCCCAAAAGTATCCCGCCTTCCTTCCCACCCTGCTTTGGCCGCCGACCGGCTGGACGCTGGCCCTCGTGTACGGAGAAGGCGGTTTCCAGGCACCGGGTGGCATCTCGATCGACCGCCACGGCAACGTCTGGACGAACAACAACTTCATGCCGGGCTCCCAATCCGTGCTGTTTGCACCGGGCGACCCGAGAGTCGTGGGCTACACGGGGATCGGCGTAACGAAGCTCGCACCGAACGGCGCTCCGCTCTCCCCACGGACCGGGTTCGTGGGAGGCGGAACGTTCGGCGGCGCCTTCGGCGTCGCGATCGACAAGCACGACCACGTGTGGATCGGCAACTTTGCCGGGAACAGCGTCAGCGAACTCGGGGCCGATGGTGCGCCGGTCTCCCCGAGTTCGGTGCCCGAGTACGGCCCGGGCGGCGGCTGGCGCACCGACCCTCCCCTCGCCGCGCCGCAGTCGATCATCTTCGACGAACGAGGGGATCTCTGGGTGACGAACCTCCAAGGCAACACCGTCACGCAGCTCATCGAGGGCAACCCCATGCATACGCGGACGTACGGCGGCTCGCGGTGCGCCAACAAATTCGCCAGTCCGTGGGGCCTCGCCAGTGACGGCCAGGGACGCGTTTGGGTGACCAACTTCGCCAGCAACTCCGTCTCGATGATCGATCCCGCGGCCGCTACCGCCGAGCCCCATTGCCCAACCGCCAACTTCGACCTGCTCGACGACGGTCTCCTCAGCCAACCGGAGGGAGTCGCGGTCGACTCGCAAGGCAACGTGTGGGTGGCGAAGCTCGAGGCCGACGCCGTCGCGCTTCTTCCCGCGGCGACCGACTTCGCTCCCGTAGTGGAGTTCGACGGCGATGGCAGCATCGACGGTCCATGGGGCATCGCGGTCGACGGCGCCGACAATGTCTGGGCCGCCAACTTCTGGGGACGACGCCTGATCAACCTCTGCGGAATGTCCGGCAACTGCCCAGCCGGCCGCAGGCCCGGCGATCCGATCTCACCGAGCGGCGAGGGAGGCGGATACGGCGGCAACGGGGGGCTGCAGAGCGTCACGGCAGTGAAGATCGACCAGGCGGGGAACGTATGGGTCGCGAACAATTTCGAGGACAGCACCGTCTGCCTGCTGGGCGCCGGCATTCCGCCGGCCGGCGGCCCGACGACGGTTCCGCTGGAGAGACGCCAGGTGCGATGCGGCGGCAACGGAGTCGTGCAATTCCTCGGAATCGCCGCTCCGACCCAGGGCCCGGTGGTCGGCCCCGCCGGCCCGCCGGATTGAGACCCGGCCCAGACACGGGCCGGAGTTTCGTGGAGGGTTGACCCGCCCCGCCCCCCTAAGTACCCTTTCATCCGGATCAACGGATGAATCAGATCGGCACCACCCCGGCCGCGCTCGGCGACATGCTCGGCTGGATGAGTTCTCTGGCAGACGTCACGCGTGCGCGCGCCCTGCGACTCGTCGAGCGCCACGAGCTGAGCGTCGCCGAGCTGTGCTCCGTTCTTCAGGCCCCGCAGTCGACGGTGAGCCGGCACTTGAAGGTGTTGGCCGACGAAGGCTGGGTGGCGGCCCGCCCGGAAGGCACGAGCCGGCTGTACGGCATGGCGACGGAGAATCTCGACCCCGCGGCGCGGCGTCTGTGGGCACTCCTACGCGAGCAGACCGCCGGTAGCGGACTGGCCGATCAGGACGATCAGCGCCTGCAGAGCGTGCTGGCCGAACGGCGCTCGCGGTCGCAAGAGTTCTTCAGCTCGTCCGCGGGACAATGGGATCGCCTGCGAACCGAGATGTACGGCGAACGCTTCGAGCGAATGGCGCTGGCTGGTCTGCTCGACGACGACTGGACCGTCGGCGATCTCGGGTGCGGGACCGGACAGTGGTCCGAGGTGCTTGCGCCGTTCGTCCGCCACGTCATCGCGATCGACAGCTCGACGGCCATGCTGAAGGCCGCTCGCCAGCGCCTCGGCGGCTACGACAACGTCGAGGTCCGACGAGGCGACCTCGAGGCACTTCCCATCGACGACGGGGGCCTCGACGCCGCGACGGTCTGTCTCGTGCTGCATCACGTCCCCGACCCTGCGGCGGTCCTTCGCGACGCGGCACGCGCGCTCGCGCCGGGCGGACGCCTACTCGTCATCGACATGTTCCGCCACGAACGCATCGAGTACCAACGTCAGATGGGTCACGTCTGGCTCGGATTCGAGACCGCACAGATGGAGGAGTGGCTCGGCGGCGCCGGCTTCGGCGCCGTACGCGTCGTTGCGCTGCCACCCGATCCGCAGGCCAAGGGCCCTGCACTCTTCGCAGCCGTCGCGCGCCATGAAGACGCCGCGGCGAACCACCAAACCAACAACAACAGGGAAACCCGGCGAAAGAAGCGACCGGGCCGAGGGAGATTGAGAACATGAGCACAGCAGAGAAGATCGATACGACGAGCCGTCCCGCCTTCAAGGTCGCAGACCTGGCGCTGTCCGAGCTGGGACGCAAGGAGATCCGTCTCGCCGAGGACGAGATGCCCGGCCTGATGGCGCTCCGTGAGCAGCACGGCGCGAAGAAGCCTCTCGCCGGCGCAAAGGTCATGGGCTCTCTGCACATGACCGTGCAGACCGCCGTCCTGATCGAAACCCTCGTCGACCTCGGCGCCGACGTGCGTTGGGTGTCGTGCAACATCTTCAGCACGCAGGATTCCGCCGCGGCCGCGATCGCCATCGGCCGTGACGGCAGCCCCGAGAACCCCAAGGGCATCCCCGTCTTCGCGTGGAAAGGTGAGACCCTCGAAGAGTACTGGTGGTGCACGAACGAGGCCCTCGTGTGGCCGGACGGCTCTGGCCCCGATCTCATCGTCGACGACGGCGGCGACGCGACGCTCCTCCTCCACAAGGGCCTCGAGTACGAGAAGTCCGGCAAGATCCCCGCATTCGACCCCGAGAACGACGCCGAAGAGTGGGGCGTGATTCTCGGGCTCATCAACCGCGTCGCGAAGGAAGCACCGGGCCAGTGGGCACGGCTCACCGCCAGCATGCGCGGCGTCAGCGAAGAGACGACGACCGGCGTGCATCGCCTGTACCAGATGGCGAAGGACGGCCAGCTCCTCTTCCCCGCGATCAACGTCAACGACTCCGTGACGAAGTCGAAGTTCGACAACGTCTACGGCTGCCGACACTCTCTGGTCGACGGACTGAATCGCGCGACCGACGTCATGCTCGGCGGGAAGGTCGCTGTCATCTGTGGCTTCGGGGAGGTCGGCAAGGGCTCGGCCGAGTCACTCCGCGGCCAGGGCTGCCGCGTGATCGTGACCGAGATCGATCCGATCTGCGCGCTGCAAGCGGCGATGCAGGGCTACGAAGTAAAGCCCCTCGAAGACGTCGTGCACCTCGCTGACGTATTCGTGACGACGACCGGCAACTTCGACATCATCACCGCCGAGCACATGGGCAAGATGAAGGACAAGGCCATCGTCGGGAACATCGGGCACTTCGACAACGAGATCGACATGGCTGGCCTGCAGAAGATCGCAGGCATCGAGAGAATCAACATCAAGCCGCAGTACGACGAGTGGGTGTTCCCGGACGGACACTCCGTTCTCATCCTCGCCGAAGGCCGCCTACTGAACCTCGGCTGCGCGACCGGCCACCCGTCGTTCGTGATGAGCGCGTCGTTCACCAACCAGGTGCTCGCGCAGCTCGAGCTCTGGCAGAACGCATCGAGCTACGGGAATGACGTGTACATGCTCCCGAAGAAGCTCGACGAAGAGGTCGCCCGACTACACCTCGACAAACTCGGCGTGAAGCTCACCACGCTCACCAAAGAGCAGGCCGACTACATCGGCGTCCCGGTAGAAGGGCCGTACAAACCCGAGCACTACCGCTACTGAATACCCTACGCGTGGCCGCGCGTCGCCTTCGGGCGGCGCGCGGCCGGCGCACTACACCGCCACAAGCCGAGCAACGGGCGAAGACTCGACCACGTCCGACGAGCAATCGGGCTGTTTCGCCCCACCGGCCAAGCCTACGAACTGCACGCCGAGCAACGTCACATCGTCCTGGTAGGCCTCACCGTGACCGAAGTCGCCCAGGTCGGCGAGAAGATCGTCGCACGCGCGCTCGAGCGATAAACCCGTACCCTTGGCCAGCGTCTCTGCCATTCGGTCCTCGCCGAAGAAGGTGCCCTGCGGACACTCGAACTCCGGAATGCCATCGGTGTAGAGAAAGAAGCGATCGCCCGGCTGGAGCTGGCACTCCCCCTCATCGAATGGCAGGAGACCGCCAAGGCCGATGAGCGGGCCACCTTCCGCAAGCCATTCGATCGTGCCGTTCGCCCGGACAACGAGCAACGGCGGATGGCCCCCGAGGCTGTACCGAAGCACCCCCGTCCAACGGTCCAGCACGAGATACGCAATCGTGAAGTGCTTGCCGAACCGCTCGATCGGATACTCCATATCGAGCCGATCGAGCACTTCACTCGGCGACCGCACTTCGATCCCGTCGGAGTCCGACGACTTGTTCACGACGTAGCCCGTCTCCGCCGAGAGCGACCGCGCGACAGAAACGGTCACCATCGCCGCAGGCACGCCGTGCCCGGCCACATCGATCATGTAAATCGATACGTGCCGCTCATCGAGCGTCGAGAAGTTGAACACGTCTCCGCCGATGCGCTCACACGGCAGGAACCTCCAGTCGATCTCCACTTCCTTCGCCTCGGACAAGGCCGCAGGGAGCAGACTCCTTTGGATCTCGGCGGCCGCGGCCAGGTCTTCGTCGATCTGCTTCTGACGTTCCTGCAAGCGACGGGTGAGCCGCTGCAACTCCAGATGACTGCGCACCCGCGCGACGACTTCCGTTCGCTCGAACGGCTTCGGGATGTAGTCCACCGCGCCCAGGGTCAAGCCCTTCACCTTGTTCGACACCTCGGAAAGCGCCGAAAGGAAGATCACGGGAATCCCCTGAGTCACCGGATCGGCCTTGAGCTGGCGGCAAGCCTGGAACCCATCCGTGCCCGGCATCATGATGTCGAGCAGAATCAGGTCGGGCAGATGTTCACGCGCAAGCTCCACTCCGGGAGCACCGTCTTCCGCCTCGATGACCCGGCATCCGTCCTTCTCCAGGATCGCGGTGAGAAGGCGTCGATTGACCCGGTTGTCATCGACGACCAGAACGGTGGGCTCGCGGTTCATTGATCGCTCCTGTCCTAAAGGTGGCGATCAGGATGGAAGCACATCGAATGCCAGGTCACGGACCCACGAGGGCGTGGACTTTTGGCATCGGCGGTGTCTCGAAGCGTCACGATATCGCCGCCGTGCGCAGTTCGCGGCCACTCGAGCACGAATTTGCCGCACCCGCCACAAACGCCTAGGTAGTGGGCGGTGAACCGGCCGCCACAGCAGATGCGCCCCTCGCCCCGGAGTTCCCGATGCGTGTAATGTTGACCGGCGCGACCGGCTTCACGGGGTCGCACACCGCGCGCGCACTGCTCGCAGCCGGCCACGAAGTCCGTCCCCTCGTGCGCAGCGCCGCCAAACTCGAGGCGCTCTTCGGCGCGGATTCTCCTCTTTGCGCGGCGGCCGTAACCGGCGACGTGACCAGCAAGGAAGACGTCGAGCGCGCACTCGAGGGCTGTGACGCGGTGGCACACACCGCAGCCGTCGTCGATCTGCGCAAGTCCATGGCGCAGACCGTCCTCGATACGAACCGTCGGGGTGTCGAGTACGTCGTCGGGGGAGCGGTCGAGCGCGGGCTGCAATCCATCCTCTACGTGTCGAGCCTGGCCGCCTTCTTCGATCCCAGAACGAACGGCGGGCGTCGCCTCTCCGTAGACGCTCCGCTGGCGCCCGCAAGGAGCGCCTATGGCCAATCCAAGGCAGACGCGGAGCGCTATGTCCGCGGGCTCCAGGAGGCGGGCGCTCCCATCCGCGTGTCGTACCCATCGGGAATCCTCGGCCCGGACGACCCGCTGCTCAGCGAGGGGAACCACGCCATCACCGCGTGGCTGGGCCAGCAACCCCTCGACACGTCGAGTGGCCTCCATTTGCTCGACGTGCGCGACCTCGCCGAGCTGCATCGACGCATGCTCGAGCTCCCCGCCAGGCCGTGCCGATACGCTGCGGCGGGCGAACTCATCCCCTGGACGGAGCTGGGTCCGTTACTGACCTCACTGACCGGGCAGCCGATCAAGCCACTGAAGATCCCCGGAGGCGTGCTGCGTGCGCTCGGACGGATCGGCGACGCGGTGAAGCGCGTATACGACTTCGACTTCCCGCTTACCTACGAAGCGATGTGCTTCGCGACGCTCTGGCCGGGTGCCGACACTTCCGCAACCAAGCGTGAGCTCGGAATACAGTTCCGTCCCGCGATCGAAACGCTGCGCGACACCATCACCTGGATGGCTCGAGAGGGACATCTCAGCCACGAAGTCGCCGGCCGTCTGGCGCCCAACGCCGCGGACTGACGAACCGACTCAATCGGAGCCGGGGGTGCCCTTCACGACGCGCCCGGCGAGGTTGCCCCCATCCACGAGAAAATCCGCGCCGGTACACGACGCACTTTCGTCCGACGCGAGGAACAGGATCATCTTCGCGACGTCACCCACGAGATCGGCCTGGCTGCGATCCTTCTGCGTGCGAAGATGGGGCTGCATGTGCGGAAGCACCGCTGCCGCATCCACCCCTTCAGGCATGTACGGCTGCACCATGTCCGGGCTGCCCGCTTCCGGACACACGGCATTCACCCGAATCCCATGACGGCCGAGCTCGAGCGCCGCGGACCGCGTGATGCCGCGCAGAGCCCACTTCGTCGACACGTAGGCGACGATGCCCGTCTGCGCACGCATCCCATCGATCGAGGCGACGTTCACGATTGAACCGCTCATCCTCTCCTTCATCACCGGGGCAACCGTGCGGATTCCGAGGAACGGCCCGAGCTGGTTCACGCGCATCAAACGTTCGAAGTCGGCCACCTGGGTGTCGACGAGAGCGGCCATGTGGAGAAGGCCCGCGTTGTTCACGAGCACGTCGACACGACCGAATCGCTCGACGACGCGTGCGACGCCGACCTTCCAGCTCGACTCCGAGCCCACGTCCAGTGCAAGGGCCATCGCAGCGTCGCCCAGGTTCTTGGCGACCCCCTCGACCGCGTCCTCGCGAATGTCAGCGAGCACGACCCTTGCTCCCTCCTGCACGAAGAGGCGAGCTGTCGCCTCACCCGTGCCACGGCCTGCGCCCGTGACCATGGCCACCTTACCCTCGAGTCGTGCCATCGTTCCCTTCCTACTTCCCAATGCGAAGGAGGCCTTCCTGCGTGCAGGAGGCCACGACGTTCCCGTCGCGCGAGAAGAAGGTACCGCGGGCAAAACCCCGGGTACCGTGCGTCACGACGCACTCCTGAGTGAACAGGAGCGAATCGGTCAGGTTGACTGGGCGGTGGAACCACATCGAGTGATCGATCGAGGCCGAGAGGAAACCCTGCGTAACCGAGATCTTGTGCGCCTTGATGACCGTACCGCCGAGCGACATATCGGAAGCGTACGCGAGAACAGCCTGGTGCAACGCCGGATCGTCCGGCATGTCACCACCGGCGCTCACCCAACTACGGAAGGTCGGCGAACCGTGGCCTTCCTCGAAGAAGCACATGCCACCGACCGTGCGCACCTCTACGGGCGGATCGAAGAGCATGTCGCCCTCGGGCGGCGCGAACCCCAGCCGCTCAACCCCCGTGCGCATCTCTTCCTGGTAGGGAACACCCTCGGGCTCCATCGACCCCGGCGGCGGTTCCATCTGATACTCGAGCCCCTCGGTCTCGACCTGGAACGAAACCGACATGTTGAGGATCGCTTCACCATCCTGCAGCGCGACGACCCGACGCGTCGTGAAGCTGCGCCCGTCACGAATGCGATCGACTTCGAAGACGGTCGGAACCCTCGGGTTCCCGGGCCGAAGGAAGTACGCGTGAAGGGAGTGGGCGGGGCGCCCCTCGACCGTGCGCTGCGCCGCGACCAACCCCTGGCCGAGCACATGGCCGCCGAACACCCGCGCACGCGAAGACGGCGGGTTCTCCCCGCGAAACAGGTCGCGATCGAGTCGCTCGAGATCGAGATACTCGAGAAGCTTGACGATCGAACTCATTCCACGCCCCTTGTACGGCACGGCCTCCGCGGATGCGAGCGGTGCGCTAGATGACCTCGTCCTCCTTCAAGACGCCGACCTGTTCCCATGTGTAGCCCAACTCCTCGACGAGAACCTGCTCCGTATGCTGGCCGAACTCGGGGGCCGTATGGGTGATCGCGGCAGGTGTCCGCGAGAATCCGACCGGAAGGTTCAACATCTCGAGCGGCCCGAGGCTCGGGTGCTCGACCGACGCGATGTACTCGTTCGCCCGCATCTGCGGATCGTCAGGCAGGTCGGAGACCGAGTTCACGACCGTCCAGATGAAATCGCCGCCTTCGTCCAGAATCTTGGCCCATTCATGGCGCGGGCGTTGCGCGAAGACCTCGTCGAGAATGCGAATCAGCTCTTCTCCGTGCGGACCACGCGCGGCCATCGTCGCGTAGCGCTCGTCGGTGGCGAGTTCCGGTACGCCGAGAACCTTCATGAGGTCGCCCCACCAACGATCCGCCTGAGCCATCGCGAAGGCAATCCACCTGTCGTCGGAGCAGCGGTAGTGATTCCAAAGAGGATTGAAGGTGGCGCGACGTGAGAATCGGAGCATCTCCATGCCGATCATGAGCCGAGACGCGACCGACAAGCCCTGCATCCAACTCATCGCTCCGAGAAGGGACGCGTCGACCTCCTGCCCCTCGCCGCTCCGTTCGCGCTCGAAGAGCGCGGTCATGATCGCGAATGCGAGCATCGTCGCTCCCGCCTGATCGGCGATCGCCCCCTGGACGGACTGCGGCGGATCGTCCGGGCCACCGACGGCGTTCATGATACCCGAGCGAGCGAGTCCGAGATAATCCATGCACGGTCGCTCGGCATCCGGCCCCTTCCGACCAAAACCGCTGCCGCTTGCGTAGATCAGTCGAGGATTTCGCGCGCGCAGCACCGAAGCGTCGAGACCGAGCCGCTCTGCCGCCCCCGGGCGAAAGTTCTGGACGAAGACGTCGGCGCGGTCGACGAGGGAGTGTACGATCTCGCGCGCCTCGGGCTTCTTCAAGTCGAGCGCCACGCTCCGCTTTCCGCGGTTGTGCGCTTCGAAGTAGAAGTTGGGCAGCTCGCCCAGGTCGATGCCCGACGCCCGGAGTACGCCGCGGCCAGGGTCTCCGCCGACCCGCTCCTCGAGCTTGATCACGTCAGCACCGAGGTCGGCCAGCATCATCGATGCAACGGGGCCCTGCTGCCAGATCGTCCAATCGATGACGCGAATTCCTTCGAGGGGTCGGCTCATGGATCACGTCTATGCCCGGGCGCACCCCGGCTGCAAGGACCCTGTGGAATGCGGTCGACGGCTTCGAGACCTCGCTGATACAAGCGGCTTGTGCGCACGACACGTCGAGACTTTCTGCGGCTGTTTCTTCAGGGGACTGGCTGCTTCGCCGCAACCGCCGCGGCGCCATGCTCACCCTTCTTGCGGCCCACCGCAGCGAGCTCGGCCCCGGCCACCTTTCCACACGGTGTCGCCTCGGCCGACCCACAGCCCGACGCCGTGTTGCTGTGGACGCGCGCCGTATCTTCGGACGTCGCGAGGTCCGCCCATGCCGTCGTCCAGATCTCACAGGACCCGTCGTTCGACACGGTCGTGCTCGAGGCTCCGGTCGTGGCCACCGCCGAGAGCGACCACACGGTGCGCTTCTTCGCCCACGGCCTCGAACCGGACACGATCTATTATTACCGCTTTGTTACTGGGAGCGCGGCCTCCGACACCGGGCGCACACGCACCGCTCCCGCCCCCAGCGCGAACCGGGTGGTCCGCATGGCCTGGGCCTCCTGCCAGGGTATGGAGTGGGGCTTCTTCGGCGGCTGGCGCCGCATGATCGCCGACGACGAGAGCGCGCCGCCGCAACAGCGCCTCGACTTCGTTCTTCACGTCGGGGATTTCATCTACGAAGAGGGCGGGCTCTCGGTGCCCGACGGCGAGCACCGACGGCTGCACGGAAGCAGCCCGTTCCTGCGGGACCGCGCCGGGCGCGATCGGACTCCTCTTCCCTTTCCATCTGGAGGACGCAAGGCACAGCATGGCGAGGCCGCAGCCGCCGATCTCGGAGACTACCGACACCTCTACAAGTCATACCTTGACGATGCCGACCTCCGCGCGGCCCGCGCTCGGTGGCCATTCGTCTGCACGTGGGACGACCACGAATTCGCCAACAATTGCTGGCAGGCCCATACCCCCGGCGAGGCATTCCAGACCGGCCGCGCTGCGGCGAACCGTGCGTGGTTCGAGTACGTCCCGGCCGTGCTCACGGGCACTGTCGGCGTCGAAGGCGTCGAGCCCCGAGCACACGACTTCGAAAACGTCGCGGTCGAGGACGCACCCTTCGGTGACCAAGAAGAACCCTCACCAGACCACGAGCCAAACAACCTCGCCGCCATCGAGAGCGTCACTCTGTATCGGTCCCTTCGCTTCGGGAAGAACGTCGACCTCATCGTGACGGACTCGCGTTCGTATCGCAGCGACCATTGCGTACCCGAGAGCTGGGCGACCGAGTACTTCAACGGCAGCGTGCCCAAGACCCCGGAGCTGATCGAGATCCTCGACGCGGGCCGCACGGCGGGCGGCGGCACCCCGCCGGACGAGATCACGAGCGGCGAGTTCACCGCGCCGAATCCCCGCCGAGATCACCCTCCGGGAACTTTGCTCGGCGCGAGCCAACGTGCCTGGTTCGAAGCAAGCCTGACCGCGTCGGACGCGACGTGGAAGCTCTGGGCGAACTCGGTTCCAGCCATGACGCTCACTCTCGACTTCGACACCGTCCCGTTCGCCGATACGCCGCGGGTCGTCCTCACCGACGATGCCTGGGCGGGGTATCCAAGCGAACTCAGGTCACTCCTTCACTTCCTGCGGGCCCAGGGGATCGAAAACGTCGTGAGCCTGGCCGGCGATGTTCACATGCACCTGGCCGGCGCCGTCGCGCCCGAGCCGCTCGGGGACGATCGCGAGGCCGTGTTGCCCGAGTTCGTGGTGGGCGGGATCGCTTCCGCGAGCACATTTCGCATTCTGCGCATGATCGCGCGCAACCAAGACGGACTCGCGATGGCCACCGTCGACGAGAACGACCGTACACGAGAGCTCCTCAACAACACCCTCAAGAACGGAGTCTTCTCCTCCCTCGTCTACCGCACTACGGGCTCCCCATTGCTCTCGCGCCTCGCCGCAAGCGGCTCGACGAACCCGCACCTCACCTGGGTCGACTCGAACGCCGTCGGCTACGGCATCGTGACTGCGGGCCCAGAAACGTGCGAGATCGAGCTGGTAACGATCGAAGCACCACTCGAAGACCTCGCCGGCGAGCCGTCCCCGGTGATCCGACGCGTGCGCTTCCAGCTGCAATCCGGGGAGAAGATTCCCCGGCCCGTCTCGATCCAGGGGCAGCCACCCTTTCCGATCGAGTCTATTTGAGTGCGTAGCCGAGAAGGCCGGCGATCTGCGCGTCGCGCTCCGCCCCTACCAGCGTGTGCTCGAACAACAGCTCACTCGTCTCATTGAGCCGACGCGCAATCTCGCGCCCCAGGTTCATCTGAACCAAGGTGAACTGCTCGATGTCGCGTCCGTGCAATTCGTAGAGTACCCGGTTGGCCAGACGCACCGCGCGACAATCGACGACCGCACGGACCGACGCACTTCGTGGACAGATCGCGACGAGCGCGATCTCACCGAAACACGCGCCGGGATCGAGCGAGGCCAGGACCATCTTTCGCCCCTCCCGCTCTTTCTCGACATTCGCCCGCCCCTCTTCCAGAACGTACACCGCATCGCCCATCTCGCCCTCGGAGAAGAAGGCATCGCCCGCGGCGACGAAGACCTGCTCGAGCCTACCGTGGAGGAACTCCAGCGTCTCATCGGACAGAGCACCGAAGATTGCGACGTTCCTGAGGACCTCGCCAGGCGCTTGCATGTGCCCGAGCCTATGACAGCTCACAGGTTTGGCAAACCCCGTGCTCAACTCAGGTGTGCGGGCCTGCTACTCTGGGCAGATGATGGGCGTTGCGACACGCCCCCTCGGCACCCTGGCTGCTCTTCTGCTCGCGTACGCGGTCGCCCATGGCGGCACCCACGTACACGCGTCGACGGCAGCGACAGAACCCGAAGTGGGCCCTCCCCTCGACCCCACGGTCGACGTCGCAGCCGCTGCGGACCAGAGCCCAACGGGTCTCGGCGACGCCGTACCGAAGCCAGAAGGGACGGTCGATCTTCCCCTGATCGAAATCAGCGGACAGCGGATCGAGCCTGGCACCAAGCAACGCATCGTATTGCACGCCAGCGAGTCGTTCGTCGGTGCGAGTGTCGAAACACCCGTCGTGATCATTCGCGGCCGCAGCGCCGGGCCAACTCTGTGTCTCACGGCGGGAATTCACGGCGACGAATTGAACGGCACCGAGACCGTACGTCGCGTCCTGTCGCGTATCACGCCGGAAGACCTCGACGGCACGCTCATCGGGCTACCTATCGTCAATGTGCACGGCTTCCGCAGCCGCACCCGCTATCTGCCCGATCGACGCGATCTGAACCGTCACTTCCCGGGGACACCGCACGGGAGTTCTGCCTCGCGGATCGCGTTCGCAATCTTCGACGGTGTGATCCGACACTGCGACGCGCTCATCGACTTTCACAGTGGCTCGTTCCATCGGAGCAACCTCCCGCAGGTGCGTGGAGACTTCACCTCGCCCGACATCCTCGAGCTGGCGCGCGCGCTGGGTGTGAATGTCGCCGTGCACCACCCTGGGGTTGCGGGAACGCTGCGCCGCGAGGCGTCGGGCCTCGAGATCCCCACGGTGCTCTATGAGGGCGGAGAGTCCCTCCGGCTACAGGGCCCCGAGATCCAGCGGGGCGAGAACGGCGTATTGCGGCTCCTTCGCTACATCGGAATGCTGAACATTCCGTACGAGATCGAGGATCGAGAGCAGGAGTTCTTCTTCGCCTCGCAGTGGGTCCGCGTGAATCATGGCGGAATCTTCGTGCCGGCGGTCGAGCTGGGAGACCGGGTCGAGGTCGA
>JAJCZO010000155.1 GCA_029262355.1 Deltaproteobacteria bacterium | reverse complement strand
CTGCTCGTCGCCGATTCCGAGTACACGCTCGTCGTCTCCGGCACGGGCGACGTGATCGAACCCGACCCGCTGCCCGACGGCGCATCGACCATCGCGATCGGCTCCGGCGGCCCGTTCGCCCTCGCCGCGGCGCGCGCACTTCTCGTCCACAGTGAACTCGACGCGCCCACCATCGCAGAAGCATCGATGAGGATCGCAGCCGACATCTGCATCTATACAAACGACTCGATCGTCCTCGAGGAAGTACCGAGCGCGGAGAAGAAGCCATGAACAACGACGCCGCGCTCCCCGCATCCTACGAGAACGGCGACCAGCAAGGTCCCAACGCGATGACACCCCGCGAGGTCGTCTCGGAGCTCGACCGCTACATCGTCGGCCAGCGCGCCGCGAAGCGCGCCGTCGCGATCGCCCTGCGCAATCGTTGGCGTCGCCAGCAGGTTGCGAGCGACATGCGTGATGAGATCACGCCGAAGAACATCATCCTGATCGGCCCGACAGGCGTCGGAAAAACCGAGATCTCGCGCAGGCTCGCACGGCTCGCACAGGCCCCCTTCGTGAAGGTCGAGGCCTCCAAGTTCACAGAGGTGGGCTACGTTGGTCGCGACGTCGAGTCGCTCATCCGCGACCTGCTAGACGGCGCAATCGGCCTGGTGCGCGAGGAGGAACGAGGGAAGGTTCAGGTCCGCGCACGTGAAGCGGCCGAGGACCGTGTTCTCGACGCCCTCCTCCTACGGACGGCGCCCGGGGACGGAAATCCACCCTCCGAAGAGCACGGCGGCACGCGCGACAAGATCCGACGCAAGCTCCAAGACGGGGATCTCGACGAGCGCGAGATCGAAATCGAGCTGCCGGATCAGGCACCGTCGGTCGAGTTCCTCGCGCCGCAGGGCATGGAGGAGATGGGGATCAATCTCAAAGAGATGTTCTCCAATCTCGTGCCCAAGAAGACGTCGAAGCGGAAGGTGAAGATCCCCGACGCGCTCGAACTCCTCACCGCCGAAGAGGCGATGCGCCTCGTCGACATGGAGAACGTAACGCGCGAAGCGATTCGCCGCGTCGAAACATCGGGGATCGTGTTCATCGACGAGATCGACAAGATCGCGGGGCGCGCCCAGGGCGGCAACGTCGACGTCTCTCGCGAAGGTGTCCAGCGCGACCTCCTCCCGATCGTGGAGGGCTCCACCGTCACTACGAAGCACGGCCCGGTGCGGACCGACCATGTGCTGTTCATCGCATCCGGCGCGTTCCACGTCGCGAAGCCGTCCGATCTGATTCCCGAGTTTCAGGGCCGCTTCCCCATCCGGGTCGAGCTCGAGGCCCTCACCCGAGAGGATTTCGTACGAATCCTCACCGAGCCACAGAACGCTCTCGTAAAACAGTACGAGGCCCTGCTCCAGACCGAAGGCGTGCGGCTCAAGTTCGCAGACGACGCGATCGAAGAAATCGCGCGCATTGCAGCCGAGGTGAACGAGCGCGACGAGAACATCGGCGCCCGCCGCCTTCACACCGTCTTGGAACGACTCCTCGACACCCTGATGTTCGACGCACCCGACCGCCGCGGCCAGGAGTTCGTGGTCACCGGGGACGAAGTACGCAAAGAACTGGAACCAATTCTCGGAAGCGAAGACCTCTCGCGCTTCATCCTCTAGGCGGCGCTCGATTTCCACGGCCCGCGAAAACAGGGGCAAAACGGCCCAAATCCGGACCGCCGGTGTTGCGTTATGGGAGCGCTTTACGTAATCGCGTCCCGTGGACCAGGAGAGTCGGATCCAGCACGCCGAGATCCTTCTCGAGGCGCTGCCCTACATCCGTCGGTTCGCCGGCAAGACGGTCGTCGTCAAGTACGGCGGCAACGCCATGATCGACGACGAGCTGAAGCAGGCCTTCGCCCGCGACATCGTGTTGCTGAAGTACGTCGGCATCCAGCCGGTGGTCGTGCACGGCGGCGGCCCCCAGATCAACCGGATGCTCGAGTCTCTCGACATCCAGTCCTCGTTCGTCCGCGGCCAGCGGGTCACCGACGCCTCGACGATGCGCGTGGTCGAAATGATCCTGGCCGGGGAGATCAACGGCGAGATCGTCTCGAACATCGACCAGGCGGGAGGTCGCGCGGCGGGACTCTCGGGAAAAGACGGCGGCCTGATCCGCGCCCGGAGACTCGACGAGGATCTGGGCCAGGTGGGCCAGGTCGAGGGCATCGACGCCGAGGTCATCGAAGCGCTGCAGGCTCGGGGGTTCATCCCCATCGTCGCACCGGTGGGCTCGGGGCTCGACGGCGAGACGCTGAACATCAACGCCGACACGGTCGCCGGCAAGCTCGCCGAGGCGCTCGGAGCCGAGAAGCTCCTCCTGCTCACCGACATCGAAGGCCTACAGGATGGAGACGGCCAGCTGATCTCCTCTCTCACTGTCTCCGAAGCTCGAGGCCTCATCGACTCGGGAGTGGTGGATGGCGGGATGATCCCCAAGGTCCAGTGCTGCCTCGAAGCGCTCGGTGGCGGAGTACGAATGGTCCACATCATCGACGGTCGCGTGAAGCACGCGCCGCTTCTCGAACTGTTCACCAACGAGGGCGTCGGGACCGAGGTCCATCGCGACGGGACCCTGCCCCGAACCCAATCCGGAACGGGGTCATCGAAGTGATCGACGCCGACTCCACGACCGAGATCGTCGCTCGAAACCAAAAGTACCTCGCCTCGACCTACCCGCGGGGCGACATGGCGTTCGTGCGGGGCTTGGGCACGGAGCTTTGGGACGCTAGGGGTCGTCGGGTGCTCGACTTCTTCTCGAGCATCCTGTGCACGAACCTCGGACACTGCCACCCCGCCGTCACCGAGGCGATCCGGGAGCAGGCCGGCAAGCTCGTCCACCTGTCGAATCTCCATCACAGCGACCCGCAATCGCAGCTCGCCGAGAGACTCGTTGGGACGTCCTTCGGCGAGCGGGTCTTCCTGTGCAACAGCGGCGCCGAAGCGAACGAGGCCGCCATCAAGGTCGCTCGGCGCTATGGCCATGCGCGAGGCGGCCGCTTCGAGATCGTCACCGCACTCGGCTCGTTTCACGGCCGCACCATGGCGACGATCGCCGCGACCGGCCAGGAGAAGGTGCGACGCGGCTTCGAGCCCGGCCTCCCCGGCTTTCGTTACGTCGAATTCGGCGATGCCGCCGCCGCGCAAGCCATCATCGGTCCGAACACCGTTGCGATCCTGGTCGAGCCCGTTCAGGGCGAAGGCGGCGTCGTGCCGCCGCCGCCGGGTTACCTCGAGGAGCTTCGCGACCTATGTGACCAGCGCGACCTCCTCTTGATGTTCGACGAGATCCAGACCGGCTGCGGGCGAACCGGCACCTTGTACGCCTACGAACAGTCGGGCTGCGCGCCCGACGTGATGACTCTGGCAAAGTCACTCGGCAACGGAATGCCCGTCGGCGCGATGGTCGCGGGGCCGCGTGCTGCCGACGCGCTCGACCTCGGGTCGCACGGATCCACCTTCGGCGGAAACTGCGTCACCAACGCCGCCGCGGTGGCAACCCTCGACGTTCTCAACGACGGCGAGACGCTTCCCCGAGCCCGACGTGCGGCCGAGCGCCTCTGGTCCGGCCTCAGAGACATCGCCGCCCCGCATGCCGACCTCGGCGAGGTGCGCGGTCAGGGGCTTCTCATCGGCGTGCCCACCGACTCCCCCGAGCGGGCGAGCACGATCGCCACGCGCGCGCTCGAGCTCGGGCTACTCATCAACGTGACCGGCATGGGCGTCCTGCGAATCGCCCCTCCGCTGGTCGTCACCGACGGCGAGATCGACGAAGGCCTCGATCTCCTGCGAGGAGCACTCTCCTCATGAAGCGCGACTTTCTATCCATCGCAACACACACTCCGAGCGAACTGGAGGCGATCCTCGACGACGCGGCCCGCCTGAAGGCGGACCTACGCGCCGGCAAGGGCGAGCGACCGCTCCTCGGCAAGACGTTAGCCATGATCTTCGAAAAGCCGAGCCTTCGGACGCGGGTCACCTTCGAGACCGGCATCAAGCAGCTCGGGGGCGCTTCGGTCTACCTGGCGCCCGGGGACATCCAGCTCGGCGCACGCGAGACGGTCGCGGACATCGCACGCAACCTGTCGCGCTGGGTCGATCTGATCATGGCACGCACGTTCTCGCACGAAGCCATGATCGAGCTGGCGGAGCACGCATCCGTCCCCGTGATCAACGGGCTCTCCGATCTCCTGCACCCGTGTCAGGTCCTCGCGGATTGCCAGACACTGCGCGAGCAAAAGGGCCGGCTCGAGGGCCTCACGGTTGCGTTCATCGGCGACGGCAACAACGTCGTGAATTCGTGGATCCATGCGGCCTCGCGGCTGGGCATCCACTTCCGGGTTGCCTGCCCGGAGGGCTACGAGCCGAACGCCACGCTTGTCGCGCAAGCGCAGAAGACTTCCACCGCCTCGATCGAGGTGTTCCGCGATCCCGCCGCTGCCGCGGCCGACGCCGACGCGTTGTACACCGACGTCTGGACGAGCATGGGACAGGAAGCTGAGTCGCAGGCCCGCCGGACCGCGTTCGAAGGCTACCAGGTGAACTCCGCACTGCTTTCAAAGGCGAAGAAGGACGCCCTCGTCATGCATTGCCTCCCCGCGCACCGCGGCGAGGAGATCACCGGCGAAGTGGTCGACGGCCCCCAATCGGTCGTCCTGGAGCAGGCCGAGAACCGCCTGCATGCGCAGAAGGCCGTGATGGTGCGGCTCGCCGGCCAATCGGCTTGAAGACGGGGATACGGATGAAACCAAAGGTCCAGAAGATCGTCCTCGCATACTCGGGCGGACTCGACACGTCGGTCATTCTGGGGTGGCTCCGCAAGGAATACGACGCCGAAGTCGTCGCCTATTGCGCCGACATCGGTCAGGGCGAGGAACTCGACCCGGTTCGCGGCAAGGCCGAGGCAGCCGGCGCATGCGCCTGCGTGATCGAGGATCTCACCGAAGAGTTCGTCTCCGACTACGTCTTCCCGGTCCTCCGAGCGAATGCGACGTACGAAGCCGGCTACCTCCTCGGCACGTCGATCGCGCGGCCCCTGATCGCAAAGCGGCAGGCGGAGATCGCCCGCGAGCATGGGGCCGACGCGGTCGCACACGGCGCGACCGGCAAGGGCAACGACCAGGTACGGTTCGAGCTCACATTCGCCGCACTCGCGCCAGACCTGACGATCATCGTGCCCTGGCGCGAGTGGGATTTCGTCGGCCGAGAGGACCTCATCCAGTACGCCGAGAAGAATGACATCTCGATCCCCGTCAGCCGCGAGAAGCCGTACTCGTCGGACCGCAACCTGCTGCACATGAGCTTCGAAGGCGGAGTCCTGGAGGACCCCTGGCAGGAACCCTACGACGACATGTTCGTGATGACGACCGCGCCGGAGAAGGCTCCCGCCGAACCCGAGTACGTCGAGATTGAGTATGAGGCCGGCGATGCCGTGGCGGTAGACGGAGAGCGACTGTCGCCCGCGGGAGTTTTGGCCAAGCTCAACGAGTTGGGCGGCAAGCATGGCGTCGGTCGGATCGACATCGTCGAGAACCGCTACGTTGGAATGAAGTCTCGCGGCGTATACGAAACGCCCGGCGGCACCATCCTCTACCTTGCCCACCAAGCCGTCGAGTCACTCACGCTAGATCGCGAAGCCATGCACCTCCGCGACTCGCTCGTGCCGCGCTACGCCGACATGGTCTACAACGGCTTCTGGTTCGCCCCCGAGCGCGAAATGCTTCAGGCGCTCGTCGACGAGAGCCAGAAGCCCGTCACCGGCACCGCCCGAATGAAGCTCTACCGCGGAAATGCATCGATCGTGGGACGAAAAGCCGACCGCTCGCTCTACGATCCCGACATCGCGAGCTTCGACGAAGCCGGCGGCTATCAGCAGTCCGACGCGACGGGCTTCATCTCGCTCGCCGGACTGCGCCTGCGGATGCGCGCGAAATCCCGGGCCTGAACCGATGAGCCCGAAGGCGCGGAGCAAGCGCGGGACGAAGGCAGCGAAGGCCTGGGACGGGCGGTTCCAAGAGCCGACCGACCCGCTCGTCGAGATCTTCACGAACTCACTCGAGAGCGACCTCCAGATGGCTGCGCAAGACATCCGCGGCTCGGTGGCCCACGTGCACGGCCTCGAGCGGGCCGGCCTGCTCACATCACGCGAGACCGCCCGGATCGTCCGGGGACTCGGACGCGTGGCCAAGGAGATCCGCGACGGCACATTCCGCGCGAAAGCATCGGACGAAGACGTGCACATGGCGGTCGAACGACGACTCACCGAGTTGGTCGGCCCGGTCGGCGGTAAGGTTCACACCGGGCGGAGCCGCAACGACCAGGTAGCAACCGACGTCCGGCTGTGGCTGCGAGACGAGATCGACAGCGCGACCGAAGATCTCGCAACGCTGACACGCGCCCTGCTGCAGCGGGCCCGCACCGACCTCGACGTCGTGGTCCCCGGCTACACGCATCTCCAGCGCGCGCAGCCCGTCCTGCTGTCGCATCACTGGCTCGCGTACGCCGAGATGCTCGAACGCGATCGCGATCGCCTGGCCGACACGCGCAAGCGGGTGAACGTCCTGCCTCTGGGCGCGGGGGCGCTTTCCGGCGCGGGCTTTCGCCTGAACCGTCGAGCCGTCGCGCGCGAACTCGGCTTCGAAGCCGTGACGGAGAACTCCCTCGATGCGGTCTCCGATCGCGACTTCATCGTCGAGTTCCTCTCCGCCGCGTCCCTGATCGCAATGCACCTGTCCCGCCTGAGCGAAGAGATCGTCCTTTGGTCCAGCGACGAATTCGGGTTCTTGAAGCTGCCGGATGCATTCGCGACCGGCAGTTCGATGATGCCCCAGAAGAAGAACCCAGACGTCGCGGAACTCGTCCGCGGACGAACGGGCCGAGTCTACGGCGCGCTGGTCACGATTCTAACGACCCTCAAGGGACTGCCACTCGCGTACAACCGAGACCTTCAGGAAGACAAGCCTCCACTCTTCGACGCGGCACGCACCATCCGCGGATGTCTCGCGGTCCTCGCGAAGATGCTTCCGAAGCTCGAGGTACAGAAGGCGCGCATGCGCGACGCGGCCGGCGGGTTCTCCCTTGCGACCGAGCTCGCCGACTACCTCGTCGAGCGCGGGCTGCCCTTCCGTCAGGCACATACGGTGGTCGGCCGCGTCGTCGGCTTCTGCGTGGAGAACGACCGCGATCTTTCGAGCCTCACGACGGCAGAGCTGAAATTGTTCTCTCCCGACTTCGAGCCGAGCGCGCGGCGCCGGCTTTCGATCGACACCGCGATCGGCCGCCGAAGCCTCGTCGGCGGGACCGCCCGAGGCAACGTCGAGCGCAGGATCAAGGAGCTCGAACGAAGCGTCGACGGAGGCGGCCGACGTCGGCCGCAAAAACGCGGATGACCCGAACGCGCTTCCGCTGGGCGATCGGCTTCGCGCTCGCCGTCACGGCCGCGGTCGGCTGTGGCAAGATCGGCTCGCCCCGCCTTCCGGAGCTCGCCGTCCCCCTCGAGCCCAGTCCGGTGGAGGTCCGCAACGTGGCCGATGGGATCGAGATCACGTTTCGGCGCCCGCGCGCGTACCTAGACGGGGTCGCCCTCGAGGATCTCGGCAACTTCGAGATCGAGCGATCCTGCGATCACGCACCCGGGCTCATCCCGATTGCAGACATCCCCGTCGTCGACCACGGACGATTCCAGAAGCAGAGCAAGGTCACCCTCGTCGACTTCGATCCTCAGCCCGGGCAGATCTGCATCTACCGAGTCGTGGCGATCACCCTCGACGGCTACCGCAGCGCGCCCGCGGACAGCGTTCCGATCCGCCGGGAGCTCCCGCCAAAGACCGCTCCCTAGCAGGCTGTTGAAAAACTCCTCCCGTCGCCAGGCACGCCCCTTCGACCCGATCCCCGCGTTACGCAAACTAGCGAGAGTGCCCGACTATCGCGTCGTTTCCGCGCCTTGGCCTCGGGTGTGAATCGACGCACCTGGCTCAATCCGGAGCTTTTCAGCAACCTGCTAGAGATCACGCCGTGGTCGCCAGCGACTCCTCGCACTCCGACGCGAGGATGTCGTCGAGCGTCTCGCGACGCGACATCAGGACCGCGCGGCCGTCGTTCCACCAGACCTGAGGCGCGCGACCAAGCGAGTTGTAGTTCGACGACATGGCCGCACCGTAGGCACCTGCGTCGTGCACGAGCAGGAAGTCACCGGGCTCCGGCGTGGGGAGTGCGCGCGGCTGAATCAGCTCATTGTCGTCACGGGTGAAGACGTCACCCGACTCGCACAAGGGACCGGCGACCGCCCACGGCCGGACCGGACCAGGCGCCTCGCTCACCACCGTCATCCGGTGGAATGACCCGTACATTGCGGGACGAACGAGATCGACGAAGCCGGCATCGACCATCAAGAAGTCGTGCCCTGCGCCCTTCTCGTTCGGCTGCGTGCTCTTGCGATCGGTGACGCGAGCCACCAGCGTCGCCGATGGCGCAACGAAGAACCGACCCGGTTCGATCTCGACACGCATCTCGCGGCCTGCACTCTCGCTGAAGGACTTCTGTGCATCTCGCAGCGTACGCCCCAGTGGCCCGAGGTCCGCGGCGAGCTCGGGGTCCTGGTACGAGTGCGGCAGGCCCCCGCCGAAACTCACGGCATTGCAGTCCGGCAAGGTCGGCAGGAGCTTCCCGAACAGGTGCGCCAAGCGCACCACATTCGCGTTGAACTCATCCTGCTGCGGACCACTTCCTACGTGCGCGTGGAGGAGCTGGATCGGAAGCCCGAGACTTCCGGCCTTCGCGATCGCGTCGGGCAGGTCGTCGATCCAGATCCCATGCTTCGAGCTCGGGCCACCCGTATCGCAAGCCTGCACATGGCCGTGGCCGAACCCGGGATTGACGCGCAACCCGACCGGCCCACGGTACCCCGCCTGCGCAAGGATTCCGAGCTGCCCGATCGAGCCTAGATTCGGCAGCACCTTCTCGTCACGGATCACGTCGATCGCATTGTCTCGAAAGACGTCGGCCGTCAGGAGAACGACCGGAGGCTCCGCGCCCATCGGGAAGCCCGCTCGCTTCGCGCGCAGGATCTCGTTGCCCGAGACGGCGTCGATCCAGATCCCGCTGTCGCGCATCTGCTTCAGAACCAAATGGGCCGAGGACGCCTTCATCGCGTACCGCGACGCCAGCCCCGGCGCGGACGTGAGCTCCTTGACCGCCTCGATCCGGGCGCGCAGCACCTCTGCGTCGTAGAACAGGAAGGGGGTGCCAATCTCGTCGGCAAGGCCGCGGAGAAAGGTGGTGTCCTGGAGCGGATATTGAGACATACCGCCTGGTTAGCGGCCGGCCCCGAGGTGGTTCAAGGCCCAGGGTTCGATGAACGTGGACCTTGGATGACGTGGGGCGGTTCGCAATGGTAGAAAGGCCGGATGCTTCTTCCGTTCACCAAAATGCACGGGATCGGCAACGACTACGTGTACGTCGATGCCTTCCAGACGACCGTGGAGGACCCGCCGGCGGTGGCACGCGTGGTTTCGCCGCGGCGGACCGGCGTTGGCTCGGACGGCCTGATTCTGATCGCTCCTTCCGAGATCGCCGACTGCCGAATGGAGATGTACAACGCCGACGGCAGCCGAGGCGAGATGTGCGGAAACGGAATTCGCTGCGTCGGGAAGTATGCCTACGATCACGGCCTCGCCCGGCGCGAGACGCTGCGAGTCGAGACCGACGCGGGGGTGAAAGTGCTGAACCTCCGGGTCCGCGATGACCGCGTGTACGAGGTCACCGTCGACATGGGCGAGCCCAACCTCGACCCCAGCTCGCTGCCGATGACCGCCGGGGGCAAAATGGTCGACGCGCCCGTCGAGATCGACGGGCGAACCGTCAACCTCACGGCCGTCTCGATGGGGAACCCCCACGTGGTCACCTTCGTCGAGTCGACCGAGTCCGCCCCCGTCACGACCCTCGGCCCCAAGGCAGAACACGATGCCCTCTTCCCGCGAGGCGTCAATGTCGAGTTTGTCGAAGTGCTGGCTCCCGCGCCGAGCGCCCGTCTGCGGATGCGGGTGTGGGAGCGCGGCTCGGGAGAGACCGCAGCGTGCGGCACGGGAGCGTGCGCCGTCGCCGTCGCCGCGGTACTGACGGGGCGCGGGCAGCGCGACGTGCAGGTCGAGCTTCTCGGCGGAGCCCTACAGATTGAGTGGCGCGAATCCGATGGGCATGTCTACATGACCGGCCCGGCGGCCGAAGTGTTCTCGGGGGAGATCGAAGTATGAGCAACCACAACTGTCCGTTCACCGGGTCCCTCGTGGCCCTGATCACGCCGTTTCGTGACGGCAAGGTCGACCATGAGGCGCTCAAGGCGCTAGTCGATCGACAGATCGATGCGGGCCAGAACGGGCTCGTTCCTTGCGGCTCCACCGGAGAATCGGCGACCCTGGACCACGACGAGCACGCCGCGGTGGTCGAGACCGTCGTGCAGCATGCCGCCGGGCGCGTGCCCGTCGTGGCCGGAACCGGGTCGAACGCAACCGCCGAGGCGATCCAACTCACGAAGGACGCGGAATCCGCCGGTGCCGATGGGGCGCTTCTCATCTCGCCGTACTACGTCAAGCCCACGCAGGCCGGCATCGTCGACCACTACCGAGCCGTTGCGGAGGCGACGTCCCTGCCGATCGTCCTCTACAACATCCCGGGGCGAACGGCGTCGACCATCGAGATCGACACGCTGGCCGAGCTGGCTGAGGTCGACAACATCGTCGCGGTCAAGGACTCGACGGGCTCCCTCGACCGCATCATGGATACGGTCGCCGCGTGCGGAGACAAGCTCGCGATCCTCTCGGGCGACGACTCGCTGATCCTTCCCCTCATCTCGATGGGTGCGGTGGGCGCCATTTCCGCCGTCTCGAACGTGATCCCGAAAGAGTTGGCGGAGCTGACGGGCGCCGCGCTCGCAGGCAGATGGGACGAGGCGCGGGCCATTCACTACCGGGTGCTGCCGCTGATCCGTGCCTGCTTCCTCGAGTCGAACCCGGGCCCGATCAAAGCAGCGGTTTCGATGATGGGCGGCTGCGAGAATTCGCTTCGGCTTCCGCTCCGAGCGATGTCGGACGGGCCACGCGCCGAGCTCACGGCGGTCATGAAGGAGCTGGGGCTCCCGATGAGCGGAGGGGCCGCTTGAGCACGCGCGTCGCGATCGCCGGCGCGGGCGGCCGAATGGGCCGAATGCTCCTGAACCTCGCGACCGCCCACCCAGAGCTCACGGTTACGGCCGCCTTCGAGGTCACCGGCCACCCGGTGGTTGGCGAAGACATCGGCGTCCTGGCCGGGACGAAGCCCAGCGGCGCGACCGTCACCGACGATGCGGCAGCGGCGCTTGCCGCCGCCGACGTCGTGATCGAGTTCACCCTCCCCGAGCCCTCACTCGACCACCTACGAGCCGCTGCCGATGCGGGATGCGCAGTCGTTCTCGGCACGACCGGCTTCAGCGCCGAGCAGCAAGCCGAGATCGATGCGCTCACCACGCGGATGGCGGTTCTCCAAGCTTCGAACATGAGCGTTGGCGTCACCGTCCTCACTCAAGTCGTCGAAGACGTCGCCCGGCGCCTCGGACCGACTTTCGACATCGAGATCGTCGAGACCCACCACCGCAAGAAGAAGGACGCTCCCTCCGGCACCGCACTCACACTCGGTCAGGCGGCCGCCCGCGGACGGGACGCGAACCTCGCCGAGTGGGCGACCTACGGCCGTTCGGGCATCGTGGGAGAGCGGCCCGACGACGAAATCGGAGTGATGGCCCTGCGCGGCGGCGACGTCATCGGCGACCACACCGTGTATTTCTACGGCACCGGAGAGCGCCTCGAGCTGACCCACCGGGCCCAGAGCCGCGAGGCCTTCGCGTCGGGCGCGGTGCGCTCCGCGGCATGGATCGCCCGACGGCCCCCGGGGGCCTATGCGATCCGCGACGTCCTGTTCGGCGAGGCCTGACCCGGGTTCTGCCCCCCCTTACCCGATTCGCTTGTCGGCGTTGCTTCGATCCGCTATAAAATTTGTCGCGACGGGGTCGAGTGGATCAGCCACCCACCAGGCCGCGCCCCACGGCGGGATGATGAGGAAGTAGGCGGGGGAGGAGCGCCCAAGATGCCACACCGAGCGTTTGTCGGCGTTGGATCGAATCTCGGCGACCGTACGGGAAACGTCAACGAAGCGATCGACAAGTTGTTGGCGCTTCCCGACACCCGGATCGTTCGCCTGTCGTCGTTCTACGAGAGCGAGCCCCACGGGGACGCAAAGACGTGGTTCGTCAACGCGGCTCTGGAGATCGAGACCGAGTTCAAGGCCACGGATTTCCTCAAGCAGCTGAAGAAGATCGAAGAAGCCATGGGCCGCAAGCGGGTCAAGGGCAAGAAGTGGGGCTCGCGCATCATCGACCTCGACATTCTCTTCTTCGACCAGGAGATCGTGAACTCACGCAACCTGAAGATCCCGCACCCACGGATCGCCGAGCGTCGGTTCGTCCTTCTTCCGTTGGCCGAGGTGGCTCCCCAGCACAGCCACCCCGTTCTGGGTCAGACGGTTTCGCAGATTCTGGCGACGTCTCAGGACACGAAACGAGTCACCCTCCTGCCCCCCGGGGCCTGAGCTCGAGCGCAATGCTGCGCCACTGCGGGCCGTCAGGCCTCTGCCTCACGGCTCAACTCGACGCGGGTGCCCGCGATTGCATCTTGCAGGGACGCGCGGCCGCGCTCGATCACGGCGGAGGCATCCGGGCGCAAGAACAAGCCCGGGTCGTCTACCAGCGCGCCATAGCGCTTCAATACGACCCGGAACTCACGAAGCGAGAGTCGGTCGGGGTACCTCTGGGCGGCGATTCGGGCGAAGTCCTGTGCGCGCTCGAGCGGGTAGACGAACTCGGCCCAGTCCTGCATAGGGACGCCCCCCTCGTTGCGAGCCACCGAGTCGAGCTTCTCAGAGAATTGATCCAGGAGGACCAAATGGGTCTCCATGAGCTCCGGGTAGCGGCTCCAGTAGCATCCGGAAAGAACCAGAAGCACGGCGAGAAGGCCGGTGGTCGGCGAACGCAGCTTGACCCTCTGCATCCACGCTCTTAGCATAGTCTTTGATCCCCTGGGGCCATGCCCGCTCTACCGCCCATCTATTTCGAGCGCCTGCTCGAAGACTCACCGGATATCATCGTCGCCGTCGATCGGCACGGACGCATCGCGTTCTTCAACGATGGCGCCCACACCGCGCTGGGCTACAAAGCCGCCGATGTCATGGGGCGTCCGGTCGAGTTCATCTACCCAACGACCGAAGACGCGCGTCTCGTGATGACGGCCATGCGCGACCCCGCCATCGACTCTACGGGCAAGGTACGCAACTTCCAGACGACGTTCATGACCAGTGAGGGCGAGCGGATCGCCGTCGCCATCTCTGGCGCGCTGATTTACGACGATGCCGGCGACGAGTCGGGCTCGATCGGGTTTGCCAAGGACCTGCGCGAGATCCATCGACAAGATCAGCTCGCGACTCTCGAAGAGATCGCGATCAGCGTCGCACACGAGATCAACAACCCGCTCAGCGCAATCCTGAACAACCTCTCACTGCTCGGAGGAGAGATTCGCGCACTCGCGGGCGACGGCGACTGCGACGTCGAGATCGAACGTATCGACTCGATCGAAAGCTCCGTCAACAAGATCCAGACGATCGTGAACCAGCTCGGCGCCATGGCCGGACAGCGGCGTTACGACACAAGGGAGTACCTGCCGGGGACCCGCATGGCCGACCTATCGTGGCAGGATCCCGGCACGACCGAAGGCGCGCTGGCGCCCGCGGCATCCGACGTGGTGGGCGGAGAACGGCTCGCCGGTCTACAGATCCTCGTCGTCGATGATGACCTGGCGGTCTGCCACTCGGTCGGCGACCTCTTGCGGGCCCACGGCTGCGAGGTCCAGACAGCGACATCGGGGACCGCCGCGCGCGACATCCTGATGGGACGAACCTTCGACCTCGTGCTCAGCGACGTTGTGATGCCCGATGTCGATGGGTACGACCTCTTCATGTTCATCCGGGAACGTTACCCGGAAACGCCGGTCATCCTGATGACCGCCTTCTTTTACGACCGCGATCACGTGATCAAACGATCCAAGCTCGAAGGCCTCGAAGGAGTGCTCTTCAAGAAGCCGGTCGAGCCCGCTCGACTGATCGAGATCGTCTGCGAACGATGCGGTCGCTGAGGCCGCACCGTCATGGCGATTCGAATCAATCGCGTCTACACCCGCACCGGAGACAAGGGCGAGACGCGTCTCGTCGGCGGCGCGGCGGTCCGAAAGGACTCGACCCGAGTCGAGGCGTACGGCACTGTCGACGAGCTCAATAGCGTCCTGGGTCTCGCGCGCACGTTCAACGAAGAAGTCCTCCGACAACGCCCCCGCCCTGCCCGCGAGGCGCACGCCGCCGCCACGGAACTCGATGAGATTCTGAAGCGGCTACAAAACGAGCTCTTCGACCTGGGCAGCGAGCTCGCCACACCTCCGGG
>JAJCZO010000154.1 GCA_029262355.1 Deltaproteobacteria bacterium | reverse complement strand
TTAACGCCTTGCCGCCCCTCGACGTCCGTCGCCGCGTCTCGTCTCCTCGGAAGATTGCCTATATTCCTGCGTCGCCGTTCCTTGCGACGAACGCCGATAGACGGCAATCCGTTAACCCTATGTCGACGGCGGTGCACTAGGTTCTCTCGGGGGCAAGTGTGCCTGAGGGAGTCGCCGCCTGGCCCTGCGGCCGTCGATGGCGTTCATCAAAGGTCGAGAAGCCGTCGCAGCTTGCCCTGCGCCTCGGAGAGCAAGCTTCGCGAGAGCTCTCCGAGGAGCTTGCGCAAGCGAAGGTTATCGATGGCTCGCCCTTGATCCACCATGATTTCGCAGTCCCTGGTATTCCCCGCGATCCCCTTCGGGAGTTCTACGCGAAGAACACTCTCCCCCGTCAGCTTCGTCGTGCACGGCAAGACGAATGTAGAGGGGTGACCGACGGAGTTCAGGAGGTTGGTCTGCATCACGAGCACCGGACGGACCTTGCTGGGCTCGGTCCCCCGCCTCGGGTTCAAGTCGGCCGAGTAGAGGGAACCGTAGACGATGGGTGGCTTCAATCGATCCCCTCATCGGAGAGCTGATCGAGCTCTGCCATGTCGCGACCTCGGCGCCGCTGAACGCCTTGGAAACGCTCGCCAGACGCATCTGGTCGTCGATCGCGGGCGGAACGCCGGTTGCGAGGTCGGCCGCGCCGGCGGTGTACACCCGACTCTGGTCGCCACGCTGGATGATCGCCACCGCGTCTGGCGGGCCGTCCCACAAACGCCTCGAGGGCCACGCCCAGAGGCGATGCGGTGGTCGCGGAGTCAGTCGCGGCAGCCGAGCAGAAGGAGCATCGCGGAGGTGACTTGGCAGGTTTGGTGGATTCGTTGCCTGAACGACATGGGGCATGTTCGGTCGAATCGGGTGTGCGAACAAACGAAGCCCTCCACACGCACGGCTTCTTCGTCTCGCCCAGCGGCGTCAGCGACAACGTGTTGCTCAAGGTTCAGCCCGGGAAGGATCAGCAGTATGTCATCGAGGTCCCCGAGGACCACGCGCCTGGGACGTTCTGGTACCATGCGCACGTTCATGGCTCGACGGCGGTTCAAGTGGGGAGCGGCATGGCAGGGGCGCTGATCGTGGAAGGCGGGCTCGACGACGTTCCGGCGATCGCGGCTGCGGTCGAACAGACCTTCCTCTTCCAGCACATCCTCTACAACGAGCAGGGCGAGGTCGTCTTCGAGGACATCGCGGGGCCCACGGCGTGGGGTGCGTCGATGCGGCAGCCTACGGTGAATGGACAAATCGTGCCCGTCATTCAGATGCGTCCCGGCGAGGTCCAACGTTGGCGCTTCATTCACGGCGGCATTCACGAGACGATTCTGCCGAGGCTCGAGGGCCATGAGCTCTACGAGCTCGCACTCGACGGACTCGCGCTCGGCACGATGAACGAGTGGGAGCAGGTCGAGCTCCAGCCCGGCTACCGGGTCGACGTCCTCGTGAAGGCGAAGCCGCTCCCGGCGGGGCAGACCGAGCGGCGCTACTTCCTCTACGACGCGCCCGCAGACCCGGGCGATGAGCTACGTCTCAACGAGGACGAGGAGCAGAGAACACTCGCGCTCGTCGTCGTCTCGGGAGAGCCGATGAACATGCCACTCCCCGACCCTGCGGCCCTCGCGCCGTTGGTCCCGCACGCGCCGATCACCGACGCGGAACTCGACGGTGAGCCGCAAACTGCGATCTTCGACATCGCGCTGCGCCGGTGCGAGGCCCCCGGCGTTCCCTGCACCCCGTGCGAAGAGGGCGAGGAAGGTTGGAAGACGCGCTACATGGTCAACGATCGTCCCTTCAGCGACGCGTATGTGCGCGAACTGAAACTCGGTACGGCTTCGGAATGGACCCTTGGCTCCAGGCTCGCGAATCATCCGTATCACATCCACGTGAACCCGTTCGAGGTCACGCGGCCCGGGGCGGACGGGCTGCCGGAGAAAGTCTTCAAGGATACGTTGCTTGATCAAGCAAGACGCGGGTCTGGTGAAGATTCGTAGTCGCTACGAGCGCTACACGGGTCGGTTCGTGATGCACTGCCATCTCTTGGATCACGAGGACAATGGGATGATGGAGTTGATCGAGGTGGTTCCGTAGCGGGATCCGCTCCGATCGGGTGGCGAGCTGCCTGGCCACCGGCACGGACTGCTCGATGATTCGCCCTGGCTCGGTCGTCGCCGGAGATCCGAGACTCGTGTGCCCGAGAGCATCCGAAACGTGCTCTCGGGACGAAGATGGAATTCGCAATCGGTCGCGCCGTCTCGCCGCGGCTCTGGCAATCCACGCGCATCCGAACCTTCCGCCGCCTCGCGGTCAAGGATTGAGATCGGTCAGGTCGTCCGGGCCTTGGCCATCGCCTCCGGCTGAGAGTCGACCGCGCTCTTCCGGCGATACCGAGAAGGCCGACTTCGCGGGCGAGGTGCCACTTGACAGGGGTAGCCGAAACGGGGGACGCAAAGGTCTACAGGAGGCTCACCATGAACCGACCAATCATATCCCAGGTCGTCGCCGTCTTCGCGATCTGCCTCGTCACCGGTACATCCTGGGCGCTGAAGCCGGTCACACCCATCACGGCTTGCGACCAGGTCGTGGGCGGTGTCGGACAGCTCATGGTGGATCTGGCGTGCCCGGGGCGCGGCGTCCATTTGCGCCCTGGCGCGACACTCCTTCTCTCGGGCCATACACTCTCATCGGTGGGCATCGGCAACGGTGTCGTCGCCACCGGGCCGGGCAGGGTCCGGGTCATCGGCCCTGGCAGAATTACCGGGTTCTTCTTTGGCATCGATGTCGATGCCGGCCTCGTCGTTGAGGACGTCACCGTCGACGGAAACACCCAAGCCGGCATCTTCTCGCACAAGGCAGTGCGTGCTCGGAACGTCGTGGCCGACGGCAACGGGACCGACGGCATCACCGCGCAGCGTGTCCGCGCCCAGGACGTCAGCGTCAGCGGCAACGGCCGCTTCGGGATTCTCGGTCGTGCAAGCCTGAAGAATGTCGTCGCCAACGGCAACGGCGACGCCGGGATCAGTGGTGACGTACGCGGGAAGGATGTGGAGGCCAGCAACAACGGCGGCCCGGGCATCCGGGCTGGTCGCTACAAATTGAAGCGCTTCATCGCCAACGGCAACGTTGGCCCCGCCGTTCACGCCTGGGACAGTGGGACCCGCAACGCTCGGGGGCGCCTGGTCGACTCGGCTCTATCTGGGAACTGTGGCGGAACCGGTGCAGACATCCTGGCCGATGCGCCACCGCGCCTGATCGCAACGACCTGCAGCGCAAGTCAGGTCTCCGACGACTCCCTGCCGCTACAACAGAGCTGGAACATCTGCGCCAACGACGGCCTCGGTCTGTTCTGCGGTGCTCCGTAGGGCGAGTTCGTCGACGGAATCTCGAGTTTCTAGAGCTTCTCGCCCGCCCGCGCGTTGCGCACGGAGCGTCTCTCGCCGTTGTTCCGTGCGGCCTGCCACCGCGTTGGCATCCAGCGCCACATACCGCCCCTTGCCGGCCCGATTCGGCGGGATCGGATTACGAACTCCCACCCTGAGGCCGGGTAAGGACCCGGGCCGAGCTTCCGGACAGGACGGAATCCCTGCTTAGGGGCGCCTCAGGCTCCGCCGGTCGTCAGTACCCGGTCGTCGAAACGGCGAGGGTTCCCGAGGAGTTCGAAGCGTTCAGGGTCACACGGGCGTTTCGTTTCGAGCCGCGGACCACTTCGACGATGCAGTGGACCCGCTGGCCACCCTGGCTCGTCGAGAGGACCCGATGGGCGCCGGCGAAGACGCTCCGGTCGGTCACGGAAGCGAGGGTGGCTCCCTGCGCGTTCTTGATCTCGATGTTGACCTGGAGATCTCGCTCGGCCGCGTTGACCACGGTGCACATCGCGTAGCCACCGCTGGAGGTCGGTACGGCGAGAGCGCCTGTGACGATCCGGGCTCCGGCCAGGGCGCCGGTCGGGAACCCGGCGGCGAGGAGGACGAGCGAGAGTGCGAGGACGATCTTCTTGCGCATGATCGATCTCCTATTCTGGAGGTTGGAGAGGGCTCGGTTGCCCTCACCCACCAGGCGCCACGTCCAACCTAGCGAGCCGCTAGCTCTCGTGTGGCGGGAGCCGGCGGCGTCCCCGAGTAGATGGCTCACCCTCATCTCCTGCGTGCTCCGCACCAAATCGGACACCGACGCGAGGGGGCGTGGATTACCATGTACGCACCAGCGCCTCTGCAAACCGTCTGCTCTGAGAACCGTCTCGTCGCGGCATCGACGCTGCCACGAGACAAGGAGAAGACGGATGTTGAAGAAGATCCTGTCGATCGCCGCCCGCCGACTCGGCGGGCGCGCGATCGGGCGGTACGGGCGAACGGCAGTGACTCAGGCCCCCTCCTGGCTACATTCCTCATCCCCCTACGCGGCAAGGCGATACTGGTGATGCGGGCCACCCAGCACGGGGATTTCCTCGATCGCCAACCATTGACCGATGATACGGTCGCCCGGTCCACCCGGAACCCGATGCCTTGGTGCAGCCGAGCCCCGGTCGTCGCACCGTAGGCGCACGCGAATCCCGCCCCTTCTGACGATCCGCACGGGAGTCAGCGGAATCGGGCGGGGCGAAACCTGATCCCACGATGGAAGCCACGCCTTGCAGCGTGGTGATCCGAAGAAACGAAAGGAGGAACCACGATGACCGTCTCCGACCTGAAGCAGTCTCGCAGCAAGCTGTCGCCGGGTTTCCGTCAGTCGCAGTTCTACGGCAGCGTCAACGACGACATCGACTGCGCACTGACGGCAGAACTGCGGGCACACCGGGACTTGATTTGCGAAACGCACCTGTAGCTGCCCATCGCTTTCTGACGTCAGTGCAAGAGGCCGCTGCGCAATGGTGTAGGTGCCGGAAGACGGTTCGCTCGGTGCTCCATGTCCGAGCCGCCGCCGGCGACTGCCCCGCGGAGCGCGCTCTTCAGGCCTTGCGAAGAGTGCAGACGTTGTCGAACCAGCACTGGCCGCCGACCAGCGGAGTCGGATTGATGGGCAGCGCATCGTTGATCGCGACTCCACCACCGGTGCCACCTTCGCTCTTTGCCCACCAGATTCGCTCCGGCACATCGGGATCCCCACCGCGAAGCTCCGCCGACATGCCGGCACGAGCCGTCGGGTCCTCCTCGGTTCGGGCTTGGGCGACCGGGCCGTGCTCCCAATGGCCGGCATGATGAGAGCACGCGGCGACTTTCGCGTGCATGCCGTTCAAGAGGCGCACCCGGTTCCGGAACGTGCCCACGGGCTCGTCCTCTCCAGACCGGTACGTGCGGCCGCGCGGGCGGCGAACGACGACGGTGACCTCGTCTCCCGTCTCGAGGCCGAGGCGGCGGCCGGTCTCCGGGCTCAGGAAGATGTCGTTCGTGTGCACGATCTCGGCTTGGTGCTTCCAGTACGTCGAGCGCCCCTGCGTGTGCACGTTCCACTTGAACGTCGTGAGGATGAACTCGTCGTCCGCGAGATCTTCGTGCCCGGAGATCGGCTGGTACTCGGGCAGCGCCTTGGCATTGACGTCGTCGAGAGGAAGTCCCGTGTGGCGGGCAGCGAGAGGGAACAGCGGTTCGTGAATCGTGATCTTCCGGGTCGGCGTGTCGAACCCGCGGAGCGCCTTGGCATCGACACGGATCCCGATGGCCTGCTTTTTCGCGCCGTCGCGGTAAATGATGCCGGTCTCGGCATCCGTGGCGCTCCCCTGGAGCTCCGTCGCCGGAAGCTCTCGTTCATGTAGACCGTAGTCCTTCTTCCGTCCCGCTTCTTGCCAGATGCCGCGACGCTTGAGCTCGTCCCACGACACGGGCAGGTTCTCGTACCAGGCGCGGTAGTAGTCCTCGACCCGATCGAAGTCGAAGTGATGTTCCATCCCTCCTCCGACCCGGCGAGCGAGATCGCGAAGCAGAATCTGAACGGGTCGCGCCTCCCCGAGCGGCTCGACGAGGGGTTGGCGAATCCCTGTGTACGGCACCAGGTCGTAGCTGTTCGTGCTGTGCGCATCCCAGCGCTCGAGACTGGTTGCGTCGGGGAGGATGATGTCCGCGAGCGCCGCCTGCTCGGAATAGCTGATGTCGATCGCGACGTGGAACGGGATCAAGGTCTCATCGCGAAGCACTTCTCGCGCGACCGTAGCCTCGGGATACCCATATGCCGCGCCGAGGGTGTACGACATGTAGACCTCGACCTTCTGTCGCCCCTCGCGGATATACGGATAGACGAGCTGGCCGACGCGCATCGGATACCAATGCCAGGACAGCGGATATTCGCTCGGAGTCGCGAGCTCCCCAAAATAGCGCTTCTGCCAGTCTTCGGGGAAGGCTGCTACGCGCTCCTGCACCGCGGCCGGGAGCGATGCGAACATTCGGGTCCCTGGCTTCCACGGTTCCAGAGGTCCGGGTGCCGGTGCAGGTTGATCGACGACCGGAAGTCCCTCCTGTCCGTACCGGTTCTTCCACATGCGAGGGCTGCTCAGGCAGAATCCCCCCGGCTCCCCCACGTTGCCGACGAGCACGTCGAGCATTCGAATCGCCCGGTCCGCCTGAACGCCGTTGTAGTGCTTGGCGGATCCCCGATTCGAGAGCGTGCAGCAACGCGGCGCCGCCTTCGCGAACGCGACCGCGAGCCGCTCGATGTCTGCGGCCGAAACCCCACTCTCTCGCTCGGCAAACGCTGGAGTGTACGGCTCGAGGTGCTTCCTGATGTTCTCGAGCGGATGGTTCGCCCAACGTTTCCAGAACGCCTCGTTGGCGAGACCCTCTCGTACGATGACGTGGGCCATGGCGAGCGCGATCGCCCCATCGGTGCCGGGCTTCACCAGGTGGAACTCATCGGAAACCGAAGCCGTCGCCGAAGGCCGCACCTCGAAGGTGACGAGCTTCGCCCCACGCTCGACGCGCGCGTCCACGATCCGCTTGACCATGAAGAGCCCGCCTTGGTGAGCCTCCATCACGTTGCTGCCGAAGTTCAAGATGAACTGCGTGTTCTCGACGTCCTGTGACTCCCACTCGAATTCGCGGCCGTAGAAGCTCATGAGCGGGGCGCGTCGGTTCGAGCTGCAGATCGAGCGACGGTTCAACCGGTTCGGCGTCCCGAACGCGTCGGTGAACCGCTTGGTGAACCCCTTCGTTTTGTCGCGGCCGTAGTGGAACACGAATCGTTCCGGCGTGCCCCCGTCGCGCAATGCCTTCATACGCGATGCGATCTCGTCCAGTGCTTCGTCCCACTCGATCCGCTCCCACTTTCCCTCGCCCCGCTTTCCGACGCGACGCATCGGGTACACGATGCGCGTCGGCGCGTAGGTGTACGAGATCATGCCGTTCGCCTTCGAGCAGATCGCGCCTCGAGTGTTCGGGTCGAGCGGATTTCCCTCGATCTTTCGGACCCGCCCGTCCTCTACCCAGCCAATGACACCGCAGTGGGTCGTACAGCCGAAGCAAATCGTGGGGACGGCTCGAGCGCGCTCGTAGTCGATGGGGGATGCGTCGCTCGCTTCGGCGTGGACATCTTCTGGCCGCACTCCCAACATCCCGACGGCAGCCGTGGCGCCCCCGGCGATCTGCAGAAACTCCCGACGCGTCAGGTCAGCCACGGCGTCCCTGCTCGTAGATGATGTCGGTGTCCTCGGGCGAGAGCTCGACCCCCGAGTGGATCGCTTCCCCGTGCCAATCCTCCTGGCTGACGTAGAGTACGTCGGCGCGGGTTCGGGTGCTCGTCTCGAGCGGCTTGGCCGACAAGCGCTTCGCCGTTCGGGTCACTGTCGCGCCTGCGGCGGCACCGTCGCCGAAAACGAGCGCGTCCGTCGGGCAGGCATCGACGCACGCCGGCGCGAGTCCGTAGCGGGCCCGGTTTGCACCGAAGTCGCAGGTGTCCGGGTGGAACAAGGGGAGAAAGGAGATTCCCGGGCGATCGGGCCGCGGAAGCCAACGCACGCGCATGCGAAACTCCCCCAGGGGGACGCGGTGCTCCGTCTTGCAAGCCACGCTACAGGCGTGACAGCCAATGCAGCGACGGAGGTCGACGAGCATCGTCGGCTTCTCCTCCGGACGCTCATCGCTCTTTCGGATTCCCTCCCAGGGGGGAGCATTTTTGGACATGTTTCTCCCGTACGTTCGGCGCGGCCCAAGCCGCACCTTGTCGGTACGGGCCGTCCTATTCCTGCGCCGCGGGCCCCCCGCAGCGATTCGCTATTCAGACGCGACGTCTCATGGGAAACGACCATAGCGTCCGCGAACCGCCCGAGCCATCCGCGATAGGGCATCGGTGCGTCCACGTCGCTAGGGTGCGCGTCTTGGAGATCCTGCCGTCCGGTGCCGTCCGGCGTCGGCTCAACGGCTGGGCGGAACCCCGATGCCCTGCTTCCCAAAGGCCGCGTTACGGCGTCGGCCGAGTTCCCGGACACGACGAGGTCGTGCAGACGGCGGACGGAGCGGATGTAGCCGTCATCGCCGCAACCGATGTCGACTCACGCGGGACCGAGCTCCAGGCAGGCCTGGCGCGAGCGGGACTCGACGATCCAGTCGTCAGCCTCAGGCGGCAAGACGCCCTGCCTCGCACGAAGCTCGGGAAGCGACGGCTCTTCGTTCCGATGCACGCCGGGGTCTTCGCCACCTGAGAGTCGGCCGCAGCGACGGAGACGAGGTTCGCCGGCCCGCCTCCGTTTCCGCCCGACTCAGCGAGAACAGCTCCCGTCGGACCACGACGTGAGGCCCGCGCTGCTGGCACGACACGAGTTTTGGTACTCCTTGCCGTCGCAACCGCACACCGGGTCGATCGCCAGGGGACAAATCGCGCCCGGGTCGATCTTCGAAGGATCGATACACTCTTCGCCGCAGCCACCGGATGTCCAGAACGTGATTCCGCTCTTGGATGCTTCACAGGAGTTCGAGTACTCCTCGTCGTCACAGCCGCAGACGGGATCGAACACCGAAGGACAGACCGCGCCCGGGTCTGCCCGGGAGGGGTCGAAGCACTCGTCGCCGCAGGCTCCCTCGTCCGACGACGTCACACCGCTGCTTCTGGCCTCACACGAATTGGAGTACGTCCGATCGTCGCAGCCGCAGACCGGGTCGAAGACCCGCGGGCATACGGCGCTCGCGTCGATCGAGTTGGGGTCGATACAGGTTCCGGCACATGGGCCGTCTGCCCAGGACGTCAGCCCGGCCTTCTGCGCTTCACACGTGTTGCCGTACTGTCGCCCGTCGCAGCCGCAGACGGGATCGACGACCCGCGGGCAGATGGCACCCGGATCGACCGCTCGCTCGTCGATGCAGGTCCGGCGCGTCTTACAGACTTCGAAGACAGCCTCTTGTACGGCACCCGATAGAGATCGGTCGGGGTCCTCTCCGTTGCATCGCCCCACGGTACGAGCCAGTTCGATCTTGAACTCTTCGTACCTCGGGTCAGCGCCATCGCCGACCTCACGAAGGCAACTGCATCGCGTATCGCCCACGAAGCAAAGGAGATTCCGCAGCATCGAAGTCACACCAACGGCCTGGTCGTAGATTGGAGCCTTCAACGCCTCTCGGTCGGCGAACAGGACCACCCCCGCCTCGCCGCACGTGAACTCGAGCGGAGCAGCGACTGCCTCCTTGGGGGCCTCGACGGCGAGCACGCAGACGACCGCAGTCAGACCAAACGCCCTGACGAAACGCGAGACGACACCTCGGAACGAACGAACCATGATCTACACCTCCAAAATCGGGTCGATGAGCACCGACCCACGGCTTTACCACAGCCTCACTCGCCCCACACGACGATGTAGAAAATCCAGCTTCGTTCCGCGGCCGGTATCGTTCGAAGTGCGACACTACGACCCGCGCACCGTCTCCGCGCGCGCAGTCAAGGCGTGTACCAGATCGGCGACGTGTAGGCTCGCTCCTGCGTCGTCATCGGAATCTCTGGGGCAGGCTCGAGACCGAAGTATTTGGCGTCGTATGCGGTCCAGCGCGGCGTCGGAATCTCGATCACCCGGACGTAGTAGAAGGCACGATGAGCGGGATAGAAGCTCGGGTCCTTCCAGACGGCGATCATCTCGCTGGCCCCGATGGAGTTGCTCCACGTCGCGGACCCGATGTCCACGGTGCTGCCCACCGCTGTCTTGGCGCGGCCGTCGCTGCCGATCTCGCGACCGCCCGAGACCGCGACGTCGTACACCTTCTCCTTGAGCTCGCCATCTACGTCCATCCAGCCCTTTACGATTTGGACGCGGTCGAGGTTCGCTCCGATCGGATCCTTGAGCGCGGCCACGAGGAACGACGGTGACTTGCCCGCTGGAGCCTTGCTGAGGTCGCCCCCCATCGGGACACCCTTTTGGTAGCCCGCCACCGCGGGCTGTCTGGTCTCGGCGTCTGCGCTCGTGAAGTCCCAGCCACCGAAGAAGCGCACGACCATTCGCGGGCCCGTCGTCGCATAGACCTCCTTGCGTGCCATCGCGTCGAACAGCGCCTCGCGTGTGTTCTCGCGGGCCCAAACTCCGGCATACCCGGACGCAATCGTCTCCCAACCGAGGACCTCCTTGTCGCCGAACTTGGCGAATGGATGCTCCATGCGATTGGGACTCGGCTCCATCCCCGTCGTCTTCCCGAAGTAGTTGTCGTCGTCGGCCGTCGCGAGGCCGGTGTGGCTGTCTGTCGAGCCGATCATGCCGAACTTGAAGGGATTCGTTCCGAGTTCTCTCTCCAGCTTGAGTCCGAGTTGAAGGCCGCTCCGAGCATACTCGTGCGGGAGCATCTCATCCTGCTTGGGCTCGCTCAGATTGAGATTTCCCTTGTCCCAGGTTTCGAAGTCGGCAAATTCGTCGTTGGGGGACATGAAGGGGTGCGCTTCTCCGTCCCCCTTCATCTGTGTCACCTCATAGAGAGGCTCCCACTTCGCGCGGGTCTCCGCGTACTCTTTGGTCAGCGGCTTCTCGTCGACCGGGTTGATCACCGGAAACATCAGCCCGTTCGACAAGTTCCCGTTGTGAGCGATGGCGAGAAGGTCGCCGCCGGTCTTGTCCTCGTATTCCTGCAGAAGCTTCCAGAGGTACTCGGGGTTCGGGCTGCCTTGCGGCGGGTAGGTCGTGGCGGGAACCGTCTGTCGCGCCTTGTCGGCGCCGTCGCGGTAGATGACCACGCGGTGCAGGTTCTGACCGGGCGGGATCTGCGAAGTCCACTCGTAGCCGATGAAGGCTGTGAAGCGCTCCGGGTCGTTGAACTCCTCTGCCGCGTCGATGGTCTTGTTCCAGGCGCCCGCGTACAGCTTGGAATCGGGGTAGTACATGATGGCTTCGGGGAACGACGCTCGCGAGAAGGCGTCGATCATCTCGAGAGCGGCGTCCACCCCCTTCTGGCCGCCCTCCCTCACCATCTCGGACCATTCCTTCCCCTGTGGATCGGCGAGCAGGCCGGGATCTTCCGCAAGGAGATCGGGAATCAATCCCATGTTGTCGGAGTGGTCGGCGACGACCAGAAAGTCGAGCGGTCGGGCCAGCCGGACCGGGCCGGCGGTCGTGGACTTGACCTCATCGCCGCGGGCAAATCGGTAGGCGTCCCTGGGGCTCAAGCGAGCTCCGAAGGCTCCGGCATCGAACGAG
>JAJCZO010000153.1 GCA_029262355.1 Deltaproteobacteria bacterium | reverse complement strand
CACGTTCATGGTGGTGTGGGACGGCTACGAGGTGAAGGGTCAGGTCTTCGATCCAGACGGGGTGCCTGCTGGTCCCCTGTTCGAGGTGGATGACGTGTACTACCCGGAGGTGGCCGCCTCGGCTTCGGGCTCGTTCATTGTCGTCTTTGAGGACTACGACGGCATCGGCGGACAGGTCATCGACGCGAACGGGGTGGTGACGAGCGGCGTGTTCGAGGTCGAGACGTTGCAGTACGGATACAAGCCGACGGTCGGTGCATCCGATGATGGGAGCTTCGTCGTCGCCTGGACTCGTGACGGGAATGCGTACGCCCAACGCTTCCAGATGACGCCTCCGGTGGCGGTCGACATTCCCCTCCTCGGCAAGGTCGCCGTGATCACGAACAAGATCCCCGACGACTTCGAGAAGAGCAAAGGGAAGTGGAAGGCGAGTGGCGAGGCGATCGTATCTCCTCTTCGAGGATCAGCCAGTGATCCCCGCTGCAACGGTGATGCCGTGGGTACTGCCAAGGCCCACGTTCGGTTCGTCAGCGCGATGTTCGGCGATACGGGATTGATCCCGCTCCCCTGTCAGAACTGGCAAGCCACCGGGGGCAGCAAGGTCGGTTCGGTCGAGAAGCGGGGTTACAAGTACTCCGACGGCAAGCGACTGGACGGCCCCTGTAACTCGGTGAAGATCAAGGGGACCAAGAGCGTAAGCGTCAGTTGTAAGGGCAAGCCCGGCGCGGCCTCGTTCGACTACGACCTCGTGTCAGGTGTCAGTCAGGGGGCAGTGACGGGCGTGTTGGAGATGGGCCTCTTCAAATACTGCGCTGAGTTCGAGCCATTCATCGATGGCAGTGACGGTAAGAAGTACAAGGGCAAGAGCGTGGCCGCGCCCGCGTCGTGTCCCTGAAGTGCTCCCTGATCAATTGCTTGGCTAGGTTCGCCACCGTGCCCGACGAGAACGAGCCGTGCCCGCGTTGCAACGCTTCCTGCGGGTCGTTCAACCTCGACTCTGTGTAACGACTGCATGTCGAGATGAACGCGGGGCAGACCGCGCGTTGGCGAGCGACCCGTGAGGTGTTCGCGCATGCGAGGCCAGCGAGATCGTCGGGGGTTGGTCGGCGCTACGCGGAGGGAAGGGGCGCGCCGGTTCGCGATGCTCGATCTGCGGCGACGAGCTGAAGCCCTGTCGACTCCTGTTCCCCGTCGAGCACAAGAACTACGCGACCGATCCGTTCATCGCGAGCGAGTGGGGGCAGCTCGATGGCGCTCTCCAGTCCCCAATGATGTTGACCGTGTTCGGATACAGCGGCCCCGCCACGGACGCGGAGGCCGTGAAGCGGTTTGGTGAGCCTTGGAGGACGAACAAGCTTCGTATGTTCCATCACCTCGAAGTCATCGACGTCGTCGGCAGCGAGGAGGTCTCTCGGCGATGGGGACCTCTCGCATTCCAAGACCACCTCCTCGTTGCTGAGAGCTTCGAGCGCTCCTTCCTCGGCCGGTATCCACGACGCTCTTGCGAGATGAAAAGGACCATCTCCAGCACCGGGAGAATGGCGCGGCGCAATCCGATGCCGGTGTCCGCCTCGTTCGATGATCTCGACATCTGGCTCGCGCCGCTCGTGGGCGCTGAGGCCGAGCGGCGGTGATGCGAGGGCTCGACCGCTCTGGCCTGGCCGCGATGCATCCTGACGATCGGTCGGGCCGGGCGGGTACGCATCGCCTGGGACAGGGCGATCCCAACAGGTTCGGCCGCTCGTGAGTTGGATCGACCGCTCGTTATGCATGAACCCGCGCCAGACGCTTGCGGCGGGGAGCACGCGGCCGCCGTGGGAGGTGGAGGAGGTCGAGTCCCGTCGCGGTCGAGGGGGGACGGGATGGGCTTCCAGGCGGCAGGTGGCTCTCGCATGCTCACCGCCGCTACAATGTATGCCTGTGGGCGGGAGCGGAACAGGGCGGTGCTCGGAATGTGGCTCGGAGATGGTCTCGGAGCAGTCCACGTTCCAGCAGCCGCATTGGTGCGGAAGAGGAGGCGACGACGGCCCAGATCAGATGTTCTTTCTGGTGGCTTACGGGCGATGGCGATGTCCTACCTGTCCGAGCCGGAGGTCACCGAGAGAGGCGCTCCCAACGTTAGAGCTGCTGAACGAGCTGCGGGAACGTTGGAAGCGGCGGACGTACATCCTGCACGACGGGCAGTGGCGCGCGAGCATCACGGACTACGACGTTCGCCGGAAGGGGAAGCCGATCCGATCGCGCACGTGTCCGGAAGGGCGCTGGCCGGTGGACTGTCGGAACGCATCGCTGCGCGACGGCCGCGTGAAGCTCATCTTGAGCGCGGCCGCACACGGCGAGACTCACAAGGTGCCGATCGAGTTGCCGATGAGCCGATCCCGGTTCAGCCCATTCGGAATGTTGGCGTGTCGGTGGCTCAAGCAGCCGGACGATGCGGATCTGCCCGCGAGCGTCGAAGACAATTGGGAACTGGTCCGGAAGACGTTGGAGAGGCGATCCGCGCTCATGTACATCGGCCGCGACTCCAATCAGGGCTTCGCGCTCGTAGATGTCGAGCCCTTGAGTCCGCCACCCTCCTGATCTCCGAACAGGTTCTCGAACACGTCGGCGGCCGCGCTCGCCATGTCGTCGGTCACGTGCTGATAGGTCGTCACGGTGACGTACGGGTTTGCATGGCCGAGCTGGTCAGCGACGACGCGAAGCGGAACCCCTGCTGCTGCCAGCAGTGTCGCGTGCGCGTGACGGAGATCGTAGAGCCGGATGTTGTCCGGCAGATTTGCACGCTTGAGGGCGGGCTTGAACTGTCGCCGGATAATGTTGTTGGGCCGAAGCGGGCCGCCCCGTCGAGTGGGGAACAGGAGGTCAAGATCCGTCCACTCGGGACCGGCACGGAGACGCATTTCCATTGCCCGACGACGCTGCTCTCGGAGGTAGGCGATGAGGTACGGCGGGATGATCAGCCTCCGGGCCGACCGCTTGGACTTCGGGACGTCGATGTCGAAGTCTCCCCCGCGTAGCCAGACGATGCGTTGGCAGATCGAGAGCCGAGCCCGGTCGAGGTCCACGTCCTGTACTCGGATGCCGAGGGCTTCGGATGGGCGGAGACCCAGCACGAGGATCAGCTCCAGGAGCACACCACACCGTCGGTCGTCTCGGATGGCCGCGATGAGGCGGGTTGCGTCGGCACGGCTCAGCGCGCTCATCTCGCGTGCGTCTCGTCGAGGGAGCACCACGCCCTCCGTCGGGTCATGGGCGATGATGCGCCGCCTATACTTCGCGTGCCGCAGCGCCACGCGGAGCACCGCGTGCACGGCACGGATTGTCTCAGGGGACAGGCCCTTGTCCGCCATGCGGCTGTAGAGGCGCTCGAAGTCGCTCATGTCTAGGCGCTGGAGGCGCTTGCGACACAGCCGTTCCGGCACGTACCGGGCGATCGACTCTGCGTAGGCCCTGAGCGTGTTCGCTCGGACACGGTGCCGTGCGACGTTGTCCAGGTAGTCGGCGATGAACTCGCCGAGTGTCATCTTCTCTGATGGGACCAGCTCACGTCGAGACTTCTGGGTGAGCAGGTCGGCTCGCCGCCGCTCGGCCTCCTTCCTGCTGCCGTAGACGGTCTGGTTGCAGAACCGCTGCTTCCCGCGCTCGTCGTACCCAAGCCAGACGCGGACGAGGTACTTCTCCTCCCCGATCTTCTTGATGCCCGTCATCGCACACTCCCACACGGCCAGAAATGCGTTCCTGCATTTCAGCCTGCATTGTGGGGGACGTTGCAGAGGCGCCGCTGAACGAAACCGAAGTCGATTCAGCGGTTTGAAGAAATGGCCAGGGGGTGAATCGAACACCCGACACGCAAATTTTCAGAATGGCGCAGTAGTTCGGCCCAGTTCCGCTAAGGTACTGGAAGTGTGGGCTTTCCGGAAGATACTGATCGCCCTTGCTCGACCGGATTCTCCTGCGTTGGGGCAGGTTGGCACACATTTGTCACACCGGAACCCGCGCCTGATCTCAGTCTCAGGCTGGGTTTCGGCTCAGGAAGTCGCGCACGCTCGCGATGAGGAGAACAACTTGTTCTGCTGAGTAGTCCGAGTACTGCCCGTGAGCGGCAGAATTTCTCAGGTCGAGCCACGCGGTAACGTTCTTCTGGTCGCCCTTCGAGTACGCAGTCGCCTTCGCGAGTTCCGAGTTCAGCGTATCAGCCTTTTTCGCTTTCCCCTTCGCATCGTCGACCGTCAATCCGTGCTTTGAGCAAAGATGCCGAAGGTGCGCCTCGAGAGTACTTCCGGCGATGACGGCAGCGGCGTCCTTGTACCCGTTGTCCGCGAGGTGACGCGCCATCTCCAGGAAATCGCCGAAGATGTCGCCGTGGATCAGCTCCTCCAGCGATTGATTGAACCCGTGCCTGAGATCGGACAATAGTGATTTTCCGATTCCGACGTAGCCCGGCAGGCGGTCAAACTCATTTTGACCACCTGTTGTCCTGAGGTGTTCGACCTGACGCATATACATCGAGCCGGAACCGCTCCCTCTCTCGATCGCGGCGAGGCAGCGAGTCGATAGATCATGAACCTGGACTTCGGTCAGTCGGTCGGATGCGTCATAGTGTTGTGCGCCCCGCACCGCGTGCTCGTACTCGGTGATCACGTCCTCTAGTTGTTGTTCGATCAACGCGGCATGGGACGGTGTTACACTCACAGCATCGCCTCTCGGTCGTGGGCTTCAGTCGTAGCGATGCCTGGCCCCGTCTCACCGGCAGGGCGGCTAGGCATTGGTCGTCGCCGGGCGTCGAACCGCTCGTAGTTGCGTCATGATCGTGTCTCCGTAGGGTGTGAGTGTCCAATATGTACTGCTATCCTTCACGCTGCGACTTCGAACGCTCTTGATGATGAGTCCGAGTGCCTTGAACTGCACGAGAATCGTCTGAAATGACTCAGCCGCCACGGCAAAGCTCGTCAGGTCCTGCCCGTCGAATCTTTGCCGCAGTCGATCGCCCAGCCGAGCGTCGATGGTGTTCGCTAGATCGTTCTCAAGCTGAGTGTCTGTTGTTTCATCCATCATTCGTGGCGACAGGGCGTAGAAAATCTCGTTCCAACTCATGCTGATCTTGCCTCGTGTTTCCTCCTCGTCTGAGAACACGTCTCCCTTATTGCGTCGTTGGAATGTGAAGTTGATCTCGAATGAGTCTTCTCCCTGGGCCAACTCGTCGGTGCCCTTGGGAGCGGATGTCCGTGAGTTTGCAAGCTCGCCTTCGAGTTCATCGATGCGCTTGCGAAGAGCCAACATTTCTTGTGCGGTGTCCGCCGATGGGACTTGGTCTGCGCGGACCCAGCCGACAGCGGGGTTCTGCTTGATCAGCTTGATGAGGCTCCGACTCACCTTGGAGCCAAGGTCGGACGGGCTATCCCAGAACTGACACACCTTCTTCTGTACGAGATCGCGAAACTCGGCGAGGTTCTTCGTCTTGTCGGCATCTTTCTCGGTGTGCTTAGCCGGAAGTTCCTGTGGATTTCGATGGAGGAAGCCGATGACGGGCTTTCCGAGCTCAAGTGCGTAGCGGTATTCCTTCTCGGTGAAGCCAACGCCGTCGTCTCCTGTCGAGCCGTAACGGCCTCCCACGACGACAACGTAGTAGTCGCATTCGCTGATGATCCTCTTGATGAGTGTCCACTGGTCCTCGTTCGCCGCTGGGAAGAGTTCCATCCCCGCAGGGATGCAATCCAGTTCTAGAAGCGCGTGCATCACTTCCTGGCGTTCGGCCTGAAGGTCCTCATACGTCGAACTCACGAATACCTGGTACCGCTTCTCCACTCGCGGACACTACTGCGACGCCATGGAGACTGGCAAGCCGAGGGAGATTGCGTTTTCCGGCGTTCCCCTTGGTGAAATGGCGGATCGTCAATTCGGGTAGATGTCGTCCAGCGACGCCTGGGCCAGCATCTAAAGGCCGTCGATGATCTGAAGCCTCTGCCGCTCGTACTCTTCCGCGCTGATGACACCTTGCTCGTGCAGTCGGTCGAGTCGGCGTAGTCGTCGTGCTGTGTCGCCGTCTGCCGCAGAGCCACGGGGTTCGCCGATCGCGTAGAGATTGAACTGGTACTCGCCCTGGGAGAACGTCGTCGGTTGCTTCAGGAGGAAGAGAAGCCCAAAGGTGAAGATCCCGCCGGTGATTCTGCCGCCGCCAACCGATGTTTCGAGCTTCCCCTGCTGTGGCTCGAAGCCCTCCTTCTCGACGCGGTATGTGTAGTGATCGGTCCACTCCTCGCGCGGTACGGTCAACACCACTGGGCTCTTGCCGAGATGGTTGCCGTTGACGTAAACGTCGGCCCCGGAAGGTCGAGTGACGATCCTCGTCCCCTCCGCACATCCGAGCGCACTGATGAGAGCAGCGATGAGCACAGCGCGACAGCGAATCAAAGGGGAACGCCTTTCGGGGCTGGCGCTTGGCCGCAGAGTCCCCTGCGCTTCTTGGCACGAGCGTCGTGACGGCACAGGGCCGCGTCTGCGAGTTCTTCTGACATTGGCGGCAGTCCTCGCGTTCGGTGTAGGCGGTTGCCGCAGTGCAGTAGATCGAGACGAGCCGTTTGTCGAGCCACCACCGAAGCCTCGTGTCCTTGTGCGGAACTTTGACACCTCGAAAGCGAAGGCCCAGGGGGTCGACGCATCGATTGCCTACCTGGGGCATCAGGTCCCAGAGTCGATTCGGCAAAACCTCGAATGGTGGGAGTTCGAGGCGGTCATGGCTCGCGATCCGTCACCGGGACCGGGTGTGCTGATCGTGGAAGGCCGAATCGTTTCGGTCAATGGAGGCAGTCGAGCGGCCCGATGGGCTGCCGGGCCTTTCGCCGGGTCTGTCGAGCTCGCGGTGGAGGTCAGGGTTGTCGGCGATGATGGCCTTGTTCTCGCTGCATTCGAGAGCGCACATAGCAACAGCGGCGGGTTCTTCGGTGGATCTACCGAGGGGCATCTCGAAACGCTGGTCTCCTGGATTGGCGCAGAGGTCGCTGAGACGATTGCCGAGGGGAGCTACCCGTTCTCCTACGAAGCCGGGAAGCCGTGGAATTCCGCAGCGTATGAGCCGAGGGAGAGCAACGCCGATTTCGAGCCGAGTGGGCGCACGGTAGCGCCAAGCCGGACGATCGAGGCTCGACTGAAGGAACTCGACGCCTTGTACCGCGAGGGCTTGATCAAAGACCAGGAGCGGAAGGCGCAACGGGCGAAGATCCTGAACGAACTCTAGCTGCTGCCGCCGTTGCGGCGTATGCGCCGCGACGGACCGCGAAGGGTATGGCCCACGATCAAGCATAAGCTCTGGCCCGCTCATGTCTCGACGGTGAGCGAGGGGGGCGGTCGAGTTCGCAACGGTTCCCGCGTCTACGCCAGATTGTGCCACGCGACGCCTCGTCCGTGTGAAATCCGACGTTTCTCGAAAAAAAACTTGGAGGCCCGGAGGCTGAGCCGCAGCGCCCCGTGCATCGAGCAAATGCGCCGGTCACGTCGCCATCTTGGTCCCGAGGCGGTGTCTGATGAAAGTGTAGCGTGCGTGCGATGCATTGCCGCGCGTGCGGCGGGACCGTAGTGCCAATGCGCTACCGAGGAGGCTCCTTACTCTATTCTCGCGGTAGCGCGATCGTCTTGGCTTCTGTGTTGGCAGAGCGAACACGCGCTGCGTCAAGAAGAATGTAAGGGTCTAGCCAAGCCGCTCTCGGCGGGTTAGGTCGGGACTCATGCACGAGAACTCACGGATGCGAGAGACCATCCTCGCGCGGTTTGCACACGCGATCGCTCGCCACGGCTGCAACGCAATGCTGCTCTCCTCGGACAACAAGTGCGATGGCTTCGTGCCGATCGAGGAGGCCATCCGGTGCGGCAGAGCGTTTAGCGTCGAGGTCGAGTCACAGATTCTACCGATCGACTGCGACGACCCCGCGCTGAAAGATGACGTTGCATCGCTCGCCAGCGATCTCGAAGCGCTTGGGGTGACGCCGGTAGTTCTGGCGTCGGGACAGCCTGGCCGACTTCATCTCTTCGCACGAATCCAGGACCCGGCGATCAGATCGGCCTTTGAGGCGCGGGCGCGGCGCGAACGCATGGACGTTCGCCGGAGCATCCGGCCCCCGCTGGCTCCGCACCGGCTCGGACTGGTCCCCCGCCTAATTCGCCCTATGGCCGTAGAAGACGCCGTTGCCGCGTTGGAGCCGAGCGGATGAGCGTGCTCTCGCCAAGCATGATGGAATTCCTCCGCAACGGCGATACGATCGGGAGGTACGCTTCGCGCTCGCACCTCGTCCAGGCCCTCGTCAACTCGGCGGTAAATCGACGGCTTCCGGAAAGGGCAATCTTCGATTTGCTTCTCGACCCACAGAACAAGGGTGGAGAACGTGTCCAAGAGGAGTATCGGGTCGGCGGTACGGATCGGGCTCGGGAATACGTTCGCCGCTGCATTCGGAAGGCTGAGGCCTTCATTCAGCGGCACCCTGCGGTGGGCCGCAGGCAAGACGTGGACGACGAGGTCGATCGCATCGTAATTGCGCTGGAATCTTCTCCTTGGCGGGGGAAGGCCGGGGGGACGGATCGAGCAGTGGTGCTCGCTCATTGCGCCGTAGTAAGGCGTTCGGGGAAACTCGACCACGCTGCCAGCGTTCGTGACGTTGCCGAAATCGCCGGAGTGTCGATCTCCACGGTGTCGAAGTCTCATTCTCGGCTCTCTCAAGCTGGGTGGCTCCGGCCCACCGCACGCGCGAGAGGAGGCTTCGCTGCTCGGTGGAGGATCTCCATTCCCGCAACGGCCCGACTTGCACACACAATACCTGGGGGGTGTGAGAGGAGTGTTCGTCACGAGCACCTTGGCCACGATGTGTTCCGGTACTCGAAGGGGGGGCTCGGGAAGCAGGCCGAGCGCGTCCACGAGGTTCTTGTGACGCTCGGCAGAGCGTCAGTGGGCGACCTGCTATCGCAGATGCCGGGTGTTCGTCGCGACGGCACCCGTCGCGTCCTTCGTCGGTTGGAAGCCGCCGGTCTTGCAGAGCGGGACGGACGCATGTGGACGCCCAAAGAGGTCAACCTCGACGAGATTGCCGCGAGGCTCGATTGCGCGGGTGTGGGGGAGCGCCACCGCACTGCGCACGCGCAGCAGAGAGAACGACGAGAACGCGAGCGTAGAGAATGGCGAGAACGCTCTCGCGGAGTGCCGAGGTCTTTGCGTTGGGAGGTGAGGCGGTGAGGACTCGCACGCCGAGCCGAGAAGCGGGTGTCTGCGGGGCTGACTGCGAGTGCATGGCGCTTTGAAATGCGTGAGCGGTCCGGGGGCTCGATAACCAACGACCCCTACCCAGAGGATCATGATCTGGACGAGGGCATGGGGTCACCAGGCTAGGCCCACGAGGGTCTATTTCGACAAGAACTATAGGGAGAAGTCAATCCATGAAAAAGATCGCAAGCCTGAGGGTGGGGGCCGCTGATGGGGCCGCATATGGCTCACAGTGGAGGGAGAACCGAGACCGGGTGAGTTCGCCTGGAGGCCGCGAGGGCCTTCGGGGGCGAACCGCCCCCGTGTCGCAGAACGAGGACGCCGATGGCCCTGCGAGGCACGAGGGCAGAGGAGTCTCGCCGTTCCTAACGGCAGCGGAGGTGGCCCACCTGCTGAGGGTTCGGAAGTCGCGGGTCTACGAGTTGGCACGCGACGGCAGGTTGCCGGTGGTTCATTTGGGGCGGCAGGTCCGTTTCAGGGTGGAAGATATCGCCCGGCTGGGGGAGAAGCTGACATGT
>JAJCZO010000152.1 GCA_029262355.1 Deltaproteobacteria bacterium | reverse complement strand
CGTGCCAGCACTGGTCCGCCCTCGGGTCCAATAAGCCCTCGGCGTTCGCGAAGCGGGGCTACAAGTACCGCGACGGCAAGCTCGAGAGCGGCCCGTGCAACTCGGTCAAGATCAAAGGCACCAAGAGCATCAGCGTCAGCTGCAAGGGCAAGAAGGGCGTACAGACATTCCCGTACGACCTGGCCGTCGGCACGAGCGAGGTTACCGTCAACGCCCTTCTCGAACTCGGCATCCACCGATATTGCTCCGCCTTCCCGCCGCTGACCTCCGATGGCAGCGACGGCAAGAAATTCCGCGGCAAGAACGCGCCCGCCGGGGTCGGCCCCTGCCCCGCCGGTGTCCTGGGCCAATGCGGCAATGGCGTGACCGGCATCGACGAAGCCTGCGATGACGGCAACACCGTGGATGGCGATTATTGCAGCGCCGAGTGCAAGACGGTCACATCGGTATGTGGCGACGGCGCCGTCGAGCTTCTCGAGGTCTGCGATGACGGCAACATCTCAGACGGCGACTACTGCAGGGGCGACTGCTTCGAGATCACGGCAGTCTGCGGCGACAGCACCGTCGGCCCCGGAGAGGCGTGCGATGATGGCAACACCTCGGGCGGCGACTACTGCAGCGCCAACTGCGCCAACGTGACCGCGGTCTGCGGCGACAATCTCATCGGGCCCGGAGAAGCGTGCGACGATGGCAACACCGTGGGCGGCGACTACTGCAGCGCCAACTGCGCCAACGTGACCGCGGTCTGCGGTGACAACATCATCGGGCCGGGCGAAGTCTGCGACGATGGGAACATCCTGAACGGGGATCTGTGTAGCGCCAACTGCCTGACCGAGACCGCCGACTGCGGCGACGGGATCGTCGGGCCGGGTGAGGCCTGCGACGATGGCAATACCGTCGACGGTGACTATTGTAGTGCCGATTGCACGGTCGAGACCGCGATCTGCGGTGACGGGCAAGTCAGCCCCGGTGAGGCCTGCGACGACAGCAACACGGTCGGTGGTGATTACTGCAGTGCCGACTGCACCACCGAAACGGCGATCTGCGGCGACAACCTCGTCGGGCCGGGTGAGGCCTGCGACGACGGCAACGCCGTCGGCGGTGACTATTGCAGCGCAGATTGTTCGGTGGAGACCACGATCTGCGGCGATAACCTGATCGGGCCCGGAGAGGCGTGCGACGATGGCAACGCCGTCGGCGGCGACCTCTGCAGTGCAGACTGCTCCGCCATCACACCAATTTGCGGCGACTCCATCGTGACGCCAGGCGAGTGCTGCGATGACGGCAACCTGATCGGCGGCGACGGATGCGACGCCACTTGCGATTCGGGCTTCCTCTGCCCCGTCGAGAGCCCGCCCCTACCCGTCTCGATCCGTGGCTGGTGGCACAGCGGGGGCGCGCACAACAACACCAGCAATACGTTCACCGGCGACTCCGTCGGCCGTGACTACAACTCCTTCTTCCTATTCGACCTGAGCGCCATTTCCGGCAGCGTCGTCACAGCCGCCGTTCTGCGCATCGAAGTCGAGTCCTATTACGGCCCAAGCCCGACGGAAACGTTCTCGGTCTGGGATGTCAGCACACCGGGCTCCGTGCTCGGGCCAAGTGGCGCCGCGCAGATCGCCATCCACGACGACCTCGAGTCCGGCCAGCAGTTCGGCAGCTTCACCGTCGCGCCCGCCGATGATGGCAGCGTAAAGGAGATCATCCTCAATCCGCTCGCTCTGGCGAACATCACGGCCAACCTCGGTGGGGAGGTCGCGTTCGGTGTCAGCCTCGATACGGACGACGTGCCGTCGGGCAATGAGGGTGTGCGCTTCAGCGCGGGGACGGAACCCCGCGTACACGAACTCGTCCTGTCCGTTTTGCCGTAACGCGACGGAGCCTGCCGGCGAATTCGGCCGGAATCGGGAGCAACAGCGGTGGGTAGGCCTCGAGCCTACCCGCCGCTGCTCATTTGGCGGTCGACCGCTGCCCGACGGGGTTTCAGAGATCGCTCCCGACGCCGTGGTGCACCCGGAAGAGATTGTCCGGATCGTACTTGCGCTTCACTTCGAGAAGGCGGTCGTACGACGGTCCGTAGAAAGCCTGTTTCCAGTCTTTCTCGAAGTAGTCGCTCTCGTTGCCATAGGTGCCCGCACCCGGCGTCGCACGACGGATGACCGCCATCGCCTGGCTCGCCTTCTGCGCCACCGCCCGTCCGGCGGCCAGATCCGGCTCGTGCCCCGCGACGCCCGGAAAGGCTCGCTGGCGTCGTGCAATGATCGCGAGCATCGCCGCATCGAATACCGCCGGGTGAATGCTCGTCTGCCGGTCACGCGCGCGCGCGTCGCGGGCCTCTCCCGCGAGTCCCTTGTTGATATGCAGGCCCACCGCGGCGTGCCGAGAGGCCTCGAAGAGCGTCGCCGCGAGACCTGCTGCGGCCTCGGACGCGAACAGCGAGAGGGGAATCCATCTCGATTGGTAGCAGTAAAGGAACTCGGCCACTTCGCCCTGATTCGTGGCCCACCAGAAGTTACCCGGCTCGGCATCGGGCCGTCCGTCGGGCTGGATCATCGTGGGATCGACCTTCTCCCAGTAGCTCGCATCCCACAGGCGATCGAAGGGATGGGTATCGAAGGACATCTCGCCTTCGAGGTCCGGCCGCTGGGCCACGTACTCTTCAATCGGGTGCCACACCGCCCTCGCCGCGACCGAATCGAGATCGAGATAGGTCATGAAGAGCTCGACCGAGTTGTCGGGCCGCAGCCCGATCTGCTCGCCCCAGGCAGGGTCGTTGAGAGCCTCGGGATAGAACGCAACCAGGCGCTCAATGAGTGCTCGGAAAGCGTCGTCCGACGTCGCGGTAATCTTTCCGCGAAAGAGCCCAATCGTCTTCGGCATCTGGTGGGCGAGCAATGTCACCCGGGTCACCACACCGAACGTGCCCCCGCCACCACCACGGAGCGCCCAGAAGAGATCGGGATGCTGGAACTCGTTGGCGGTCCGGAGCTTCCCATCTGCGGTGACGACCTCGAACTCCAGGACGCCGCCGGCGCCAGTGCCGAAGCGTTTCGAAAAGCTCCCGTACCCGCCTCCTTGGATGAACCCACCCGCCACCCCGACGGTCGTGCAGCCGCCCCCCTGAACGTAGTGCCGATTCGCGGTCGCCGTGCGGTAGGCGTCGATCCATCGCGCCCCCGCGGCCGCCGTGAGTGCCGGCACGACGGGGGCTCCCGCGGGAGCCCCCGCGGCGCGAAAGGCGTCGTGGAACGTGACGTCACGCATGCGGTGCGTCCACACGAGAAGGGAATCCGACGCATTCGAGCGCCCCTTGTAGTCGTGACCCGCTCCCTTGATCACCAGCTTTACGTGATGCTCGCGTGCGAAGTCGACCGCGGCCGCGATGTCATCCGCGCTCTCGGCCGCGACGGCGCGCGAGCTCAGCGCGGCAGTCCATGCGTCGAGCCATCCATTGGTCTGCGTACCGCCGGGTTGGTCCTGGATGAAGAACGGATTGCCGAGCCGCTCGAAAGCGGCGTTGCACGCCGCACTCGGGCCATCGCCCGCACAGGCCGCCACCGGAGACGGAACATCGATCAAGCGATCGCCCACCTCCTCGCGCAACGCATCCCAACCGGTCGGCGGCGGCGACTCGGCGGCCCGGGCCGTCCAAGGCCGAAGCGCCGCACCGCCCACGACCGCGGCCCCGGACGCAACAGCCGCCTTCTCCAGAAAGTCACGCCTGGTGATCCCCATATGCCGCGCCCCTTCGTTTCGCTGGGACCAGATCGAATCCAACCCCCCGGAGGTAGCGTACGACAATCGCTCCGATCAGACGAACACTCCAGCATCTTCCCGCGCGCGCGTCTCGTGCGCCGCCCGCTCTGGCGCCCCGGCGAGAGACCTAAACCTACGAATCGGCCGCTTCCTGGTCGAACAGGAACCGAGCGATCGCTCGAGCCGCGACGGTCTGCCCATCCGGCGCGAGGTGTTCGTCGGTCTCCCAATACAACTGGGTCGTCGCCGCCTTGAACGTCGGCAGAAGGTCGAGCATCTCGATCCCGCGGGATTCATAGTACTCTCGCAGGAGTTCCTGCGGCCGCCGCGCATCGAGCATCGACGGGTCGACCTCGAGCTGCCAACTCGCGTAGAGCTGGTGATGCAACTCATTGACCTGCAGCGTATGCGGGAAGACGACCGGTACGACGGCGATGCCCCGTGCCCGAGCCCGCAACAAAATCTCGTCCAGTACCGCCGTGGTATTCTCCCACGCTCGCAGCGCGCACTTCGAGTCGACAAAAAGCGTCTCCCGGTAATAGCTCGGCCAGCTCTCGCCCATGCCGATCACCCACGGATTCACCTCGAACCGCTTCGCCCGTTCGATGTCCGCGGCCGGGATGCCCCGCTCTTCCAGCGAGGCCCAATCGAAGTCCGGATTGCGCATCGCGTACTGTCGAGCGAGCGTTTCCACATAGAGCAAGAGAAAGCTCTCATCCGGGCCGTCGCGATGCCCCGAGGGATTCGTCGCGTCGCGGATCACGTCTACGATCTCACGCGAGCAACCAAGGTCGAGGAGATCGTTCCCAACGTAGTGCGACAGCAGCACGACATTGGGTTCGAAGTCGTCCACTGCGTCGACGAAGAGCTGCAGGTAATCATGCGGCCCGATCCCGGGCCGGGACGGATTGAGAACCTGCACGCCTCGCGGCGCCAGCCACTCGAGCAGGCGGTCGTGGATGTCGTACTGACCCGGCAGTCTCGTAAAGAAGGAGTCCCCGACGATCAGGAGCTTCGGTCCGTCCCCGGCTTTCGTTGGCACCCATCGTTCGAACACGGTCGTCGCCGGAAAACCTCGCCGCAACGAAAACTCCGCCCCGAGGGCTGCGACCACCATCAACGCCAACGACACGAGAACGCCGACCACGCCCTTGACCACTCCCTTCATGGTGCCCCCGATCCGCACTGCACTGCACTGCAGTGCACTGCACTGCACTGCACTGCGACGAATGGACTCGTCGCGAAGCCGGCTCTTTCACCTTGGCGCGCGGCGACGCCCCATGAGGTTCGGCTAGGCCAGCAAGCGCTCGGCGTTTCCTCGCAGGATCGCGTGGCGAACGTCGGGACGTTCGTCCGTCACGATCAGCACCTTCGCCAGGGTCGCCGCCAGGTGATAAAAGGGCCAGTCGGTGCCGAAGAGAAGTCGCTCGGGGCCCACTTCACGCGTGAGACGATCAAGCACCGTGACCCCCTGGCCGTGAATTCCCAGCCACGCGTTCTGGTAGCGGCGGCCCAACACCATCGCGTCCTCGACGTCACGCGCGCCGGCATGACCGAGCACGAAGTCGACGTCCGGGTGCTCCGCCAGCATCGGCTCATAGCCCTTCATCATCGTGAACTGGTGGGCATACTCGGGCTCGATTCCCGCCCGCCCCCCATGCAAGAACACGACGAGCCCGAGCCGCCCGCATTCCTCGTAGATCTCCATCGCCCTCAGGTCATCTGGGAAGTAGCGCTGGCCGGCCGGATGGAGCTTCACCATCCGTGCGCCGCGCGCGGCCTGCGCTCCTAGCTTCTCCCGCCACGCGTCATCGCCGAGATGAACCGAGGCGCCACGGATGAAGCGATCGGGAGTCTCGGACACCGAGATCGCATCGAGCCATCTCTCGGCAAGGTCGTCCCCGAACGGCAAGCCGAACGCGATGGGAAGAACTGCCGCTTTCTCCACACCCACGTCATCCATCTCGGCTCGTAGGTTCGCCAGGGTATGCGTTTCCGACGCGCTACTTCCCCAAAGGAGACGGGCGACCGCATCGTACTGAAGCCCGCGTAGATCCGCCGGCTGAAAGTTACTGTTGATGTAGACGTCGAGATCGAGCGCACACCCCGGGTCTGCTCGGTCGCAATCGAGGAGGTGCTCTACTCGTGGCGTACGCCGCTGAAGATCGAGTTCCGGCGCAAACAGCAGCGACATACCGAGGTGCGCGTGCACGTCGATCGCACGTGGAACGTCGTCCGCCACGAGACGCAGCCGATCCGTGCCGTCGAGCTCAAACCAAGGCAGCTCCGCCAAGCCGCGATAACCACGATACCGCTGCGGCCCGAAGGGGCCTCGCCCGGAGGCCAACCGTTCGGCTTCTCGCTGCGCGTCCAAGCCTGCCGCGTCCTCCTCGGAGTAGCGGCTCCGGTCTACACAGGCGGTCGCCGCGCCCGAGAGACCGAGGAGAAGTAGCTGCCCCACGTGGCGCCGACTGAAATTTCTCATCGAACGAGAGTCTCCCCGATTCGCCGCCACCTGCGCAACCCGCGCGCAGCTGGCGGCTGGAGGCGCGGCGTGTCAGCCTTCCGACGTGACCGAGATGGAGGAGTGCCCATGCCGATGTCCGAATACATGACGCGGCTACGCGCCCGGATCGGGCACGACATGCTCATCATCCCCACCGCCTCGATCCTGACCTTCGACGATCAGGATCGGGTTCTCCTCGTGAAGCACGGCGACGTTCTGCGCTGGACCACCGCGGGCGGCGCGATCGAACCCGAGGAACGCCCCAGCGACGCGGCTGTTCGCGAGATGTGGGAGGAGACCGGACTCCATGTCGAACTCACACGCATGCTCGGAGTGTACGGCGGCCCGGAGTTCAATACCCGGTACTCGAACGGCGATCTCGTGACCTTCACGATGGTCGTCTTCGAGGGCCGCCCCATCGGCGGGACACTCCAACCAGACGGCGACGAGACGTTGGAGATCCGCTACTTCGACCGCGCAGAGATCTCGACGCTCGACACACCGCCGTGGGTGCCCACGGTTCTCGAAGATGCATTCCGTTGTCGCACCGAGACGTCCTTCGCCCCTCCGACGTGGCGGCCGCCTCACTCGTAGCGCAGAGCGACCGCCGGCGAGAGCCGCGCGGCGCGCTCCGCAGGAACCAGGGCGCCGAGCACACACGACAGCGTCCCGAGCGCCGCGCCAAGGAAAGCGATCCCGAGCGACGGTCTGAACTCGAGCTCCCAACCGAGGACCGCCGGCGTGAAACCTTCGGTGAACGCAACCGCCATCGCGAGCCCCACCAGGATCGCCAGACCCGACCCGGCCAGTCCGATTGCGAGAGCCTGGGCAAGAACCATCACTCGAATCTGCCGCCTCGACATGCCGAGCGCGCGCATCGACCCGAGCTCGCGCGTGCGCTCGAGGACGTTTGCCGCAAGAGCATCGCCGCAGCCCACCAACACGACGACCAGCGTGAGGAGGACGAGCACCCGGACGAAGCTGAACGCGGCCCACACGGCCGCCGAAAACCACTCCGAGAGGTCGTCGACGGATTTCACATCGAGGCGATAGCGATCACCAAGCCGGTCGGCGATCCGGCCACGAACGTCGTGGATCGCATGGCCGGCCCCGACCAGAACGAAGGCCCGGGTAATCGTCTCGTCCCGCCACAGCCGCCGATACACCTCGCGGCTCAGAATCACGTCCCCGCTCGGAATGATCGGGACCGTCCGGATGACCCCCGCAACGAGCAGCTCTGCGGCGCCGGACGGAGTGAGAACTCGAAACGGCCCGCCGACTTCGAGATCGTAGGTCGCCTGCAGGTTCGTATCGACGAGGATCGCCTCGCCGGCGGCCACCCGCTCGAGGGCGCCCGGCAGCGCACCCGGCTCGAGCGCCCAGTCGCCGAACTCCGCGCGACGAAGGCGCACCGGATCGAGTGCGAGAATGCCCATCTTCGGCGACATCGACTTCGCGATGACGGCCGCGCCCACGGCGTCGACCCCGGGCGTTCGGGCGATGATGTCGACGACCTCTCCGGAGACCGACGGCCGTCCGGCTCCGGTCGCCCCGAGCTCGAACTGTGATTCGACCACGAGATCCCCGCGGCGGATCTTCATCACCGCATCGACGACGTACTCCTGAAAGCTCTCCGTGACACCGACCATCCAGATTGGGATCGCCACCCCAGCCATCAGAACGGCCGCTGCGCCGAGCGCACGGCTCGGCGTTCGGCTCTGATCCTCGACGCCGATCTGCGCCGAAATTCCGAACAGCCAGCCGATCGGGCCGGCGACGCCCCGCAGGATCGGCGTGAGAAGAAGAGCTCCCGCCGCGGCGATCAAGAACATCGCGACCGCGGCCAACGCACCCTGAGGCAAAAAGGGCCGTAGCAGCCACACCGCCAGAGCAAGGATCGGCAGCCCCAGACGCACGTATCGTTTGGCGGGACTGTCCGGCTGCGGGTCGCGCCGCCTTCCCTTCGCAAGGACCGATACGACGCTGCGGCGAACGGCCTGCACCGCCGGCGAGAGCGCGGCCAGGAGCGCGCTCAGAACTCCGGCAAGGCCCGCCACCAAGAGCGGAAGCGGCCGGGGTGCGACCCACGTCGTCGCGATCGCCTCTTTGAAGTTGAGCGACATCGTGTCGGCGACCGGTGCCACCAAGATCTGCGCGAACAGGAACCCCAGCGGTAGCCCGATTCCGACGGCCAGCAGCGAGACCAGAAACGCCTCAGCGAGCAGATCGCGCACGAGCTTGAACCGCGAGATGCCTAGAGCCCGCATGACCCCCATCTCCCAGAGCCGTTCCTGGTAGACGGTCGAGAGACGGTTGGCCGTCACGAGCACCGCCAACAGAAGCGCCATCGCGCCGATCAAGTCGATGACGAGCTGAAATGCGGTGAGTGAACCCGCGAGTTGAGCTCGCCGGTCCGCGAGCAACTCGACCGCGACGTGCTCGGGGAGACTCTCTCGCAGCCGAGACCCGACCTCGGTCACGTCATGGTCGGGCAACACCTTCACGTCGATCTGGGTCGCCGCCCCGGGCACCCCGAGCGCAGACTGTGCCGAGAACAGATCCATGACGACGAGCCGCCCGCCGAACGCCCGCGAAACGGCGTCGTCGTCGATGATGCCACGAAGCGTCCAGACCTCGCGTCCGATCGGCAGCTCGACGCCTAGGGTGTCGCCGACCTCCAACCCCCGTTGCGAAGCGAGTGCTCTCGTGAACAACACGGAGTCCGGGCGGTTCAGAAAGATCAACGGATCCTCCATCGCCGCGACCTGCGCGCCCGCCTGGTAGAGTCGAACTGCGGACTCATCGAGCATGTCGACGCCGATCACGCGGACCGACACCTGCTCTCGGCCTTCGAGATAGGCCGTCCCAAGGAGCAACGCCGCCGCCTCACCGACGCCCGCAACCGTGCGAACCCGCTCGACGAGGCCTTCCTCGAGCGGCCCGCCCGCCAGGGCAGTCACCTGAAGCTCGGCGCGCCCGGCCAGGACGTCGATCGACTCTTCGAAGCTCCGCACCAGCGACGCGTTCGCCAGCAGGATGGCGGCCGCGAGGGCCACGCCGAGCGCGATCGTCGCAACCGCAATCAGAAGCTGGCCGAGTTGCGGCCGGATCTGGCTCCAGGCCAGCAGCAGCCTGTTCACGTCAGTCGCTCCGGCGGCGGAACGGGACGACCTGGCCTTCCTCGGATCGCTCCACCGACGGCGCCATCTCTCCGGCTTGGCGGACGATGCGCCCATCTTTCAAACGAACCGTACGGTGGCCGTACGTCCCGGCGTACGTGTCGTGGGTCACCATCACCACGGACATGTTGCGCTTCTCATTCATGCTGCGCAGCAGGTCGAGGATCATCCGACCGCTCTGTGAGTCCAGGTTTCCGGTCGGCTCATCGGCCAGCAGCAACTTCGGCTCGGTCGCGAGCGCCCGCGCCGCAGCGACGCGCTGTTGCTCACCACCGGACAGCTCGCTCGGATGCCGCGTCCACGCGGTGGGCGGCACGCCGACGCCCTCGAGCAACGCAGCCGTTCGATCTCGCGCCAGACGCCCGGTGACACCGATCAGACCCAACCTCCACGACACGTTCTGCTCGACGGTGAGGCGCGGCAGCAGGTTGAACGACTGGAAGATGAAACCGAGGTAGCGCAGCCGCAGGTCGCTGAGCTCGCGATCGGACATGCGGGCAAGGTCGTCGCCGCCCACCAGCACGCGACCCGAACTCGGCAGCTCGAGCCCGGCAACCAGATTCAGCAGCGTGCTCTTGCCGCAGCCGCTCGGCCCCATGATCGAGACGAACTCGCCCTCTTCGACACGCAGACTCACATCTGCGAGAGAACGTGAAACCGCAACGCCCGAGCCGTATTCCTTGGTAACGTTCTCGAGCTCGACGACGAGGCTCATGCGCCTCCCGCGGCTCTCCTCTTCACCTGCGGGTCGTCGCTCTCGGCCAATGGGACGGCCGGCTCGACATCAGGCAGCGACAGGATCCCGCGCAGGTCCTCGACGAACTCGAGATCCTTCGCCGCGTGCTGAAGCCGGCGCTGGAGCAATGCGCGGTGGACCTCATCGGTCACGGTGTGCCGCTGGGCGACATCCTTGATCTGCCGTTCGATTCGCTTCGTGAGGTCCCACAGATCCGACTCCCACCGCGACAACACCCGGTGAGCCGTGTCGGGTTGAACCTCGGTGAAGAACAGAGCGCGCACCGCCAGCTCGGAGTCCTGGCAGTGACCGGCCCGAGGTAGGTCTTCGAACCAGTCGTCGAACGCCTCTTCTCCACGGGTCGTAATCTCGTAGGGCGCGCGGCGCGGGTCGACGTCGTCCTTGTTGGCGACGCGCCGCACGAAGCCCTGTTCGACCAGCTTCTGCAGCTCGCGGTAGAAGCTGCCGAGCCCGCTATCGACCCCCCCACGGTGACGGTACTCCTTGGCCAATCCGTAACCGTGCTGCGTCCCTTTTCGGAGCATCCCGAGCAGGTGATAGCGGAACATAGGATCCCTCCCAGTATGGAATCGAGTGGTCTGGCGCCCGCGGTGCGCCCTGTGGTTCGACAAGACAAAGGCCACACCTGAGCCCTCGCCGTCAATGGATGCCGTACACCTATTGTTCTGGAAGTGCCTGAGAAATCACCGAAAACCGGCCCGTCAGGGCAGCGAGCCGGTAGCCACGTCCACCGGAACCCCACCCCCGATGGCGGGCAAAACCACTGTCGCGACAGGACTTTCGAGATCGCTGGAGGCATGCGCCAGAACCCCGGCGCCGCTGATCGAGTACAAGAAATCCTCGATGAACAGCCCCCGCCGGATCTCCGGGGAGTACGCGCATCGCCACTCTTCGAGCACCCCGCACTGGCTCTTGGTGAGATCAGTGTGGTCCACCTCGCCGAGGAGCTGGAAACCCGTTTCGGCATCGACCGCAAAGAGCTCCAGAAAAGACCGGAAATCGTTCTCGTAGCTCACGTAGGGAAACGTGAGGAGACCGCGTAGCGGATCGAAAACGAACGCTCGGTGGTCCTGATTCGCCGCAGACCACCCTTGGCCCGAGAACCGGTAGAGGTGGGCGAGGACCGGGTTCGCATCGTCCGAGACATCGAAGATCCGCAGCGCCAAACCACGAACGCGTCCCTCTTCGTCCGCCTCCTGGCCGATCGTGAGGAGATGGTTCTCGCCCAGCGGGTGCATGTACTCGCTGAAGCCAGGAAGCTCGAGCTCGCCCAACACGGTCGGACGAGTGGGGTCGCTCAGGTCGACCACAAAGAGTGGATCGACCCGCCGGAAGGTGACGAGATAGCCACGATCACCGATGAAGCGCACCGCGAAGATCTGCTCGTCGGGCGCGAGGCCGCCCGTCGTCCCGACGGTCACCAGCGTACCACCGTCCAGTCGCGTCGTGACGATCTGACTCGCGGTTGCGAACGGGCCGTCGTTTCGAGTCGGTGCAGTTTCGGTCGTCGCGACGCGGAGGATATCGTCGCTCAGGTCGAATGAGAACTGGTCGTGAGGCACCCCCGGCACGTAGCCCGACCCCAGGTACGTCGACGCCAAGGTGTCTCCGCCGACTCCGAACAGGTGGATCGCCGTCCGATTGCCGTCGGTGCCGGCGTCCCACTCGGCCTGCGCCAGGACCAGCCGATCGAGGCTCGCATAGACGGTGCCCGCGCCGCCGACGACGAGCGTGTCGTGCAGCTCCCCCTCATCGTGGGTCATGTCGAGACCAAGGACGCGCGTCATGCCATGCTCGCTCGCACCCACCGCGGGCAGATGCACCTCCGAACACAAGGGCGCGACTGCGGTGAGGAGGCCGTCGCGACGCTCCCACTGGGCCGGCAGCCAGTCGTCGAGCGGGCTCTGGTTGATCGCACTTCGTGCCGCCGACTCCCAGGCGTCGACGCGCGCATTGAACTCACCCGTGTCGCGCGGCAACTCACCGGAGTACAGCTCATTCCAGAAATCAGGCACGCCCGTTGGCAGACCATGGCCCCCTTGCACGATGACGCGAACGACCGCCTCATGTCGCCGAGCCGCCGCGTAGAACCCCTCGAGGTAAATCTCGCGCACGACGCGGATCTCCGCGACGACATCGAGGACCGTAACCTTGGTGAAGGTGGGCCTGCAGGGCGCAACATCGCCGGCGAGCGCCAGTTCGGCGACCGGCGCCGGCGGTCCGATGAACCGACAGTCGTCGCCCCCCCCGCCCAGTACGCCGGAGTCGTCGTACACGGTCGAAAAGACTACGGCGCGACCACCCGCCACGAACATCGCCTGGGGGTAGCCCTCGATCTGCGCGCTACGCTCCACCGCGGTCTGCTCCGGAGGCCAAGAGTCGACGACGACGAACGTCTCGCCGTGTAAGAGGTAGATCCTCTCGCCGTCGGTCTCGACGATGTCGGC
>JAJCZO010000151.1 GCA_029262355.1 Deltaproteobacteria bacterium | reverse complement strand
GAAGAATCTGCGTCTCCGGCCGGTGGGCTGCTCCACGATCCTGCATACCCCGCACCGTGATGCCCACACTCGGGGCGGCCATGGCGGCCGCCACGAAGAGGTGATGCGCGAGAGAGGTTTCAGGCGTCACGATCTCGAGCGCGCCGAGTCCGAGCAGGAGCGGCACGGCGACGCCCAAGAGAGCCACGCCGAGCGCCCGGGTGGAGGCACGGCGGATCTCCGAAAGCGTGGAGTCCAGGCCCACCTGAAAGAGGAGCATCAATACGCCGAGCTCCGCGAGGAACTTCAGCTCGGGCATCGCGGCGAGGTCGGGCACGCCGCCGATGCCGACGAGCGCGAGGTTCCCTAGAACGACGCCCGCCGCCACCTCCCCCAAGACGGCCGGCTGCTTCAGGCGCACCGACACCTCGCCCGCGATCATCGCGGCGCTCAGCACGGTACCGAGCGCGAGCCAGGTGGTCGCGCCGGATCCCTCGCCGCCCGCGAAGGCGATCGATGGAGACCACAGGATCACGGCGGCGCTCGCGAGCAGGAGCCGGGTGCATACCAGGGTCCGCACACCCTCTTCCCAACGCAAAATTCGTGCTCAACGCGGTGGTGCGGGTCGGCCCCCCGTCGGGTTCTCGGCGCTGGGAAACAGCAGGGGGCAGGAGCAGAATGACCAGGGACCTTCCCCAAGCGCCACCACGGTGCGACAACATCGCGGAGCCCCCTTTCGGTTCATTCTTTGCCCGAGTATCGGATCTCGCTCGCGACGTCGCCGGCCGCCGAAATGGCGAAGATTCGTATGTCGCTCGATCCCGGATCGACGCCGCTCGAGTACGGAAGCTCGAACAGGAACCCCGACCGCAAGAGCTCGGGCTTTCCGTACCTCTCCGAGACCTCCGGCCGTGCATACCTCGGATGGGCGACCCGAAGGAGGTCGCCGCCTACGAACAGGAGCACCGCACTTGGGAGTTCCCCGCGAGCTGGATCCGCTGCCCAACCCTGGATCGCCACGGAGCGGTCTTCCGAACGTACGAGTCCCAGCGCCCGACCACGGAGACCCCCGGCGGCAGCTGAGATCTGTCGACCTTGGGGGTCCTCCAGCACGGCTTTCCCATTCGTCCGCGTAAGCGAATACGATTCCGCCTGCCTGGGGAGGCTACGGAGCGTAGGCGTCCCGGCCACGTCGAGGATCTCGAAGAGGTCGACCCGGTTCGCTCCAGCCAACAGCGCACTTTCAGGGACCGGAGCGGCGAACTCGACCCGCCCCCACCGAACCACCGTACGCGTAGTTGCACGCACGATGCCGTTCACCGCTACCGCGATGTGGACGGGCTCGGTCGGGGCGGTGACATCGGGCAGCGAGCCAGAGATGTTCGACAGAACGAAATCGGACTCGAGATCGACGTTCTGAAGGAACGCCTCTCCGTCCAAGGCGGCTCGCGGCCCCTGCCCCGTCGAATGTGGCAGCTCTTCGAGGGCGCGCCCCAGCAGGCTCGGATGAGGCCCCACCGTGTAGAGTCCTTCGACGGGCCCCGGTGGGAACCGATTCAAGCGCACATCGAGGCGTTGTTGGGCGCGGGGAAGAACCCCCGGGAAATCCAGAGGCCCGAGGCGCGCGGCCACGATGCGCTTGTGGGGGCGCTCCGCGATCTCATCGCCAGCCAGTGATTGGCCATCAAAGTCCCAATCGAGAGGAACGTCCAGCAGGTCGGCTATGGTGGGCAGGATGTCGATGATCTCGACATTCTCGCCCCGGACGCGCCCCGCCCGCTGGTACGGGCGCTTCACCAGCAAAGGGACCAGCATGACGTCGGGGTAGGTCACATCACCGACCGAGCGTCGCGACGTTCCGGGCTCGAAGGCCGCACCATGATCCGAGGTGATGATCACGAGACTCTCATCGAACAGATTCTGTTCCTTCAAGCGCCGTACGAGCTGCCCCACGAGCTCGTCGACGAACGTGACCTGAAGAAGGTGTCGCTGCTGGGCCTGAAAGCTGAACCAGGGGTCCTCCAGCCACTGATTGGTCGGAAGCCCCTCGTGATTGGGGCCGATGACTCCGCGAATCCCGGGCTCTGAGAGCGTATAGCGGCGCCCAGAGGGCGCATACGTCCAGTTGCTGTGAGGGAGCATCGAGTGGAGGAAGTAGAGTCCGGGACGACTCGTCGGCTCGATGGAGGAAACGAAGTCGTCGAACGCCGCATGGCGGTCCGATCGGTCGACGGGGAAGGCGCTCCGGTTCTTCTGGGGTCTCGACCTCTTCTTCGCAGTCCGACGCGACGCCCGGCTGTGCCTACGGGCCGCATCCCCGTCGACCCCCTCACGTCGCCCGAAGTCCTTCCACGACTCTGTGATGAAAGGCAGATACCGAGCTGCAAGCTCGGGTGGCGCGAGGATGTGCAGATACACGACCGTGAGATCTCGCCCCAATTGACGAAGGTCATCCCACCGGTCGGCCGGCCCCTTTACGGGGCGATCGGGATTCATGTCCGTAACGTTCTCGAAGACGCTCATCCGGTGAGTCGTTTCGAGCATAGTAAACAGATTGCGGGGATGGCCTTCGCAGTTGGGCAATCCGCTGCCGCTTCGGTCGGGATAAAGGCCATCGAGGATCGCGGGAACAGCCTGATGGGTGGCGACACTCACGCTGGTGGCATTCGAGAACCAATCCGAGGTCGCCCCGAGCCCGGCCAAGTGCGGGAAGCGCTCAGCGTCGATCTCCCACTTGTCGTCCATGATCGAGAGCACGGGAAACTCGTCAAAGACGACGAGCACGACCGGGACGGGCTCGCGAGCGACCGCGTTGACCGAAGCAGCGGAGGCGCACGCGGAAGATCCGGAGGATCGAACCAACGACCAGATCGATTCGTTCGAGAAGAAGATCACGGGACACAGCAGGCTTCCGAGAGCGACGAGAGTCGCGAATGAACGAACCGGCTGGAAGAACGCGTATGCAGCCGCGACCCCGGCGCCGACGGCCAGGGCCACGGCGATCTGCGCGATGGCGGCAAGACCGCTGTGGTGAATGGGCTGGATGGCAAGGGCCGCCGCGAGTAGACCGAACAACACGAGGTGCAGAACCTGCGCCGCCCGGGAACTGACCACGGCTACCAACGCGACAAGGAGAATCGCGATGCTGGGTACGATGATGAGGAGGAGCAAACCTGCGAGTACAAGCCACACGCCCGCGCTGCCATGTGCCACGAGGAAGGTCGGGTTTCGAGCCAGGAGCTCGAAAAGCGGCTGAGACACCGCCAGGATCGCCAGCCCAGAAATGTGGAGCTGCGCGATCGCGAAGGAGCGCGGCTTCTGCATCGACGTCATCTGGTTCACCATCAGTGCTGCGATCTGCAACAGTGCTTCGCAAGCCTCTCCGGTCACTTCGCGGGGTCAGCTCCTGAGGGCAGTACAGGATTCCCGCGGGATCTCTAATGGATGAGCGCTTCTGGATCTCGAAGAAGGTCCCTTCCGGATACAGCGGGCGATAACGAACAAGGCAGCATGGCTTCTTCGTTCGCACCTCGTGGGGACGCCACCTCGGAGGTGAGCTCGTAGCCGCCGCGTCGGAAAGCGCGGCCAGGCCACTCGCGCTGCTCGCGGTTCGTGAAGAGCGAGGCGCAAATGATGCGGTCCGGACGGTCGTGCCAAGCACTGTCCCCCACCGCCACGCGGGACCTTGGGTTGATCAGATGAGAGTCGAAGACGAAATCCTCTGAAACGTCCAATCTTCATCGGTCGGGGCCCATACGATGTTCGGAAGATCGGCAAAGGAATGACCAGGAACCTTCCAGGATAGCACCTTGTTTCCCCGGTGATACCGGAGGTTACCCCGGTGCAACAAATAGTCACTCTGGAATGTTCCCGGTTATTGGTCCCTTCGCGGTTAGTTGGTCCCTTCGGTTATTGGTCCCTCGTTGGTCCCATCTTTGGTCCCATCTCGGTTCGGTCCCATTGTTGGTCCCATTGCTTCATTGGTCCCTTCACTTGCGAAGTTCGACGAGCTGCGCGCATCTAGTTTGCACATGACGCCGGCGCAGCTTCAGCAGGTACGAAGGAGCTTCGACCTGATCGAGGCGCAGAGCGACCAGGTCGCTGAGAAGTTCTACGAGAACCTCTTCGATTTGGCCCCCGAGCTGCGTAAGCAGTTCTCTAGCGTCGACATGGAGACGCAGGGCAACATGGTGTTGCAGGCCGTCGGCATCGCCGTCAACGGCCTGGAGGACCTCGAAGCTCTTCGGTCCCCGCTCGCAAGCCTCGGGTATCGACACATCGTGTACGGCGTGAAGCAGGAGTATTTCGAGGTCGCGGTGGAAGCCCTGATTGCCGCATTCCGCGACAGCTTGGGGGGCCGGTTCAGCAGGGACATTGAGGATCTCTGGCGGCCGACCCTGACATCCGTCGCCACACTGATGACCGAGGGCGGTCTGGCCATCCGCAAGAGCCGCCGCGGAGCGTCACTGGAGTTCCGGGGTGTCGCGGAGCCGGGAGGGACACAGGACGCCTACCTAGCGCGCTTCATGCCCGAGGGCGCCGAAGCCGAGACCGAGGCGCATGCAGAGCCTGTGGTTGGGAGCGTTCCGAAGGCGTTCACCGTGGAATTCGTCGGCGACAAGACGGCCGAGGCCGGGCCCCTGCAATCTATCCTCGACATCTCGTTGGGCGCCGGGATCGGCCACGCCTTCGAATGCGGCGGGCGGGGCAAGTGCACGACATGCAGGGTGGTGATCGTCGAGGGCCTAGAGAACTGCTTGCCTCGCAATCAACCCGAAGCGCGAATGGCCCGGGCCAAGGGCTTCCCAGCAGACCTCCGACTCGCGTGCCAGACTCGAATCGTCGGGCCGGCACGGATCAAGCGGCTGGTCCACGACTCAGCCGACATCGACGAAGCCCTGAGCGGCGGGCGGAGCGTGGCAGGCCGCGAGATGAGCCTCGCCGTCCTGTTCGCAGACATTCGCGGCTTCACCACGTTCTCGGAGAAGAATCTTCCGTACGACACCGTCCATGCCCTGAACCGCTACTTCAACGCCGTCGGCGAGACGCTCGATGAGCACTCCGGCTACATCGACAAGTACATGGGCGACGGAATCATGGCCCTCTTCGGCCTCAACCCGAATCGGAGCGAGCACCCCTGCGTCGATGCAGTAGCCGCCGCTGTCGCAATGTTGTCGCGCCTACGCGAAGTCAACGCATACATGTCCGATCACCTCGCCCAGAAGTTCGAGATCGGCATCGGGATCCACTACGGCACCGTCGTCGTCGGAGAAGTCGGCTTCCGATTGAAGAGACAGTTCACCGCGATCGGGGACACCGTAAACATCGCCGCACGACTTGAGAGCGAGACGAAGAACCACGCCACCAGCATCTTGGTTTCAGAGCACGTTCGTTCGGCACTACCGGCCGGCCAGTTCCAGTTCGGCAAATCCGTCGAAGTCGCGCTGCGCGGGAAGTCGAGGCGGCAACTCGCGCACGAAGTGCTGACGCCGCCCGAACAAGGAGCCGAAAGTTGCTAGTGATGACCAGAGAAGCCCGGCGCCGATGCCCGTAAGGCGTCTACCATGACAGAATCGGACGACTGGCAACCGCGCGGCTGCCCCTGAGGTGGGCCCCGCATGCGATGGACCGCGGCGGGATCGCCCGGGCAGGGGCAGCGCCACTGCCGGGCTTGCTAGCGGGCGACCGGGAGGGCGTTGACCCGGAACCTTCGGCGGCGGTGAGCCCCCACTCCTTGCCACGGCGCGGTTGGACGTTTTCACTGGATTCATGCGGACCTCGAATCACGGAATCGGCTTGGCGGCGGCGGCGCTGGTCGCAGCGGTCGGATGCGGCGATGGTTCGACCGAGCCGTCTCCGACCGGCCCCACGGCGGACCTCTCAGAGGAGATCCGCGGAGCGAATGCTCCGTTCATCGGCTCTGCGGTCTCGCCGTCTTTGCAGGCGTCTGGATACGTCGAGCACGAATACGTGGCGCAAGGCACAGCGACTTCGTATCGCGCAGCAGCGCCGCTCACGGGCGATGGCCAATGGACCTTCGAGCCGGACGGGGCCGCGCCCTATCGTACTCGGATCCTCGTGCGTCGGCCGGCATCGCCCGCGGCGTTCAGCGGCACCGTTGCGGTCGAGTGGCTCAACGTGAGCGGCGGTCTCGACGCTGACCCCGACTTCGCAAGCCTCCACGAAGAGTTGCTCCGTCGTGGGCACGCCTGGGTGGGCGTCTCGTCGCAGATCATCGGTGTGGAGGGCGGTCCGGTAATCGTCGTCGCGCCGGGTGGCGAGGGGCTCGCGGGAGAGGGCCTGAAGAGGATCGATCCGGAGCGCTACGACTCGCTCGCGCATCCGGGCGACGGCTACGCGTTCGACATCTTCACCCAAATCGCGCGCGCGCTCCGCGAGGGCGGGCCTGCAATGGGCAACCTACAGCCGCAACGGATGCTCGCGGTCGGCGAGTCACAGTCCGCGATGGCTCTGACCACATATTACAATGGTGTACAGCCGCTCACCCGGGCGTTCGATGGCTTCCTCGTGCACAGCCGTGCTTCCGTAAGCCTCCCGGTCGTCGGCCCCGGCGAGTTCGCCGACCTTGCGGGCGGACTCGGCGGAGATCCGGTCATTCTGCGCACCGACATCGACGCGGCGGTGATCGAACTGCAAGCCGAGGGCGACGTCGTTGGGCTTCTCAACTCCGTCGCCGTGCGTCAGGCCGACAGCAGCACATTCCGGTTGTGGGAGGTCGCTGGCACCGCACACGCCGACGCACATCTCGTCGGCCCCCTCATCGACCTTATCGATTGTGGAACGGCGATCAACAATGGGCCGCTTCACCTCGTCGCGAAGGCGGCCCTTCGGGCGCTCGACACCTGGGTGCGCGACGGCGAAGCGCCCCGGCGCGCTCCCCGCCTCGACGTCACGGCAGCGACGCCGCCCGAGATGCGTCGCAACGCGGATGGCATCGGCCTCGGAGGCATCCGCACGCCGCCAGTCGACGTGCCGGTGGATGTGCTCTCGGGCGAGGCGGGCACAAAACCCTCAATCCTGTGCCTCCTGCTCGGCTCGACGACCCCGTTGCCAGCCGAGCGGATCGCCGACCTCTACTCGTCGCGCAACGACTACGAGCAACGCTACCGGACCTCAGCAGATGCCGTGATAGAAGCGGGCTTCGTTCTCGAAGACGACCGCGAGGCGCTGTTGGGGTTTTCAGACCCGTCCCGAATCCGCCCCTAACGACCCGGCCTGGCCTTCTCGACCTTGCGCCTAGGCCGAATGAGGATCGCCAGTGGCGCCCGTGTTCAATCGCGCGCGGCAGCGTTCGTGGAACTTCGCGTAGCCAGCGGCCCTCATACGTGGGGTGCCGCGAAACGGGGCGCTGCAGCACCATCGCTCCGCACGGACGCAAGCCGAACGTTCCTCAACGCTCTATCGCCAGCGGCGTTCAGGACAACCGGCGCACCTTCACCGTCGACCCACTGAGCGAGATACTGAAGGACGTCGGCACGAAGCTCCGCGGACACGGCTTGATCAACCTGGCCGCCGACACGATCAACTTGATCCCCGCGCTTCGAACGCTCGAGACCCAGCAGCCAGACGTGTGTAACTCCGACGTGCGTTTCGTCCTTCAGCGGATCGATCGGGGAGGTGCCTTCTCTTCTTTCTCGATCACGATCTGGCCGCTCGTCAGGATCTGTTTGAAGTCGAGCCCAGAGACCGAGAGGGTCATGTAGGCGCCTGGCCCGCCGGGAACAATTCCGACGGAGCCGCCGCTGTCTTCGGCTGAGACCTCTCCCGTGGAAACATCACAGTCGAAGACCAGGTCGGTGCCAGCGCCGAGCCCCGTCACCGTGGCCTTGCCCGAGAACGATACCTTGGTGTCATCGACGGAATGCAGAGCCGTGATCTGCCCCGTCACATACATGAGGTTGTCTGTGAACACGCCGCTCCCCGCGCCGGTTCCGACGTTGGGCATGAGCGCCAAGCACTCGAAGTTCCCGGTGACGTTCCCCTTGGCGTCCTTCTCGATGGTGAAGGCGAAGATGTTCTTTACGGGGCGGGGCGGGAATCCGAACCCGCCCGCGACGAGACCTTCTCCGCCGCCACGAATCATCTGGCCGAATCCGGCTGCGGGAATGACGAGGGCGACGAGCATGGCAAGCGTGCCGAGAGAGCGTGGATTCAAGGAAGTCTCCTGTGCGGTCTAGTAGTTGACGACTTCCAGCGTGCCGATGCGATTGCCGGTGATCGACGCGACATAGGCGAGCCCGTCGGGACCGACCACCACGTCTTCCGGGCAGCCGAAGTCGGAATGGATGGCAGGAATGCCGTCGACGTGCGGCTGGAACCCAAAGCCGGTGCCGGCGACTGTCGTGATGCTGCCCAAGCGGTCGACGAATCGCACGCGATTGTTCACCATGTCCGCGATGTACACTGCGCCGCCGGGCGCCGGCGCAACACCGCAGGCTTCGTAAAGTCGTGCCCGTACTGCCGGACCGCCGTCGCCGGAGTACGAACCAAAGATGGTTGAGGGTATTCCCGCAACTCGGGTGAGCACACCGGTCACGGGGTCCACGCGCACGACCCGGTGGAGGCCCGCCTCGCCGATGATGACGCCCCCGTCGGGAGCGATACGAACGGCGTAGGGAATTCCGAGCCCGGCGGATGTGGCCGGGCCGCCCTCGCCGTTGGAACCGAAGCCGTTGCCGGCGAATGGATGGATGTCGCCGTTCGAGTCAATCCTCCTCAGATTCTCACGCCCGCCAACGATCGGACCGCAGACGGCATGCAGGAACCCCGACTCCGTAATGTACGCGTTCCCGGCGCCATCGGTAACGACGCGGTTCGGGGCGACCACCGTTGCCGAGGTCGCTGGGCCGCCGTTGCCGGCGGGTCCTTGCGAGCTCCCGGTTCCGGCGAAGGTGGAGACCGAGCCGCCCGGTGTCACGCGCAGTACGCGGTCTTCGCATCGTAGGTTGACGAGCACATCGCCAGTCGCGTCGTCCACGGCGACACCGCTCGTCCAGCCGCCGCTCCATACCGTAGTGGTGATGCCCAGCGGGTCGACCTTCTGAACGCGGTACCCATTGGAGTCGGCCACATAGACAGAACCATCCGCGCCAGCGGCCACACCATGCGGACCACTGAGATAGCCGGAGAGAACGGTACCCGATTGGTGGTACGCGGGCGTGCCACCGGCCGCTCGACACGCTCGACGCGTCCGGACCGTCATGCACTCGCTGCCAACGCAGCACAGATTCACTCCGAAGAGGTCGCGAGCGACGGAAAGCGCCGCCTCGTGGGTTTGGCAGGTCAAGCAGTCGATGAGATCATTGTTCGCCCCACTCTGAGTAACGTTTGATACCGGGTTGAACGAGCACGCCGGCACCCACCTCGGGCAAGAACCCGGCGTAGACGGGGCGCCTCCGCTGCAGAACGGAGCGTAGCCGGGACTGCCCGAGATTGGATTCGTAGATTTGCAGGCCTGCCTCGACTTCCTCGTCCAGATTGCGCGCTTGTCGGAGAGGAGATCGTCGACCTGATCGTCGGACAAGCATTCGGCGATGCTGGTTCTCTTGTCGAGCTGGCACTGAAAGAGCGCACCCAGCAGTGCCCTCGTATACCGGACTCCCCCGGCACCGATGCGGCTGTGGCATGCGTGCTCTTCCGAGACGTCGGCGTACAGCCGAGGGCCGATGTCGGCAACCGACTCTTGGATCCGACAGGCGAGGCAGTCGAGGAGATCGTTCGCGCCACCCGGTGCATCGAGTGTGGATGCGCGAAACGTGCACTGGGACGGCGCCACGCCGCAGGTCGCGTGATACCCCAAGGTTCGAAATACGTCGACGTCTCGACAATGTCGGGCCGCGCGCTTTCCCCAACGCTCGCGCGACGACGACAACCGCGCGGGTAGTTCGGTAGCCAGGCACGACGAAATGCTGGACCCGCTCTTCGCGCAAGTCCGGACGACCTTGAGGGCACGCTTCGTGTAATGGACGCCGTACCCCTCGATGGTTCGCTGGCAACGATTCGCTGCGTCGGCGGCCGCGCGCGCGACGGTCGCGCACGCGAGGGAGGTGACAACGATCAAAACGACTCGGATGATCCGAGGGTTCATCGGCATCCTTTCGCTTGTTTTCGACGCGCGATCGAGCCTGGGCCGGAATGGATGGGGCGCAACGAGAGTGGCGAAGGTATCAACGTCCATCGCTGCGCGTCAAGAAATTCCGGCAGATCCACTCCGGCAGGCGTTCCGCTCGGTCCGCGTGCCCGGGAGCGCCGGGCCCGGCGAAAGGCTCACGTGCCTCATGGAGCCCGCTGTCACGAGCGGCGGCGTGGGACCGGAGACCAGCGAGCCGCGCGCGCTCGACGAGAATCTGAGACTCGTACGATAGAGCTCCGGTGGATCGGACGAGATCCATGGCGCGGCCCAGGCTCGATTCGATTTTCGTCTGTGCCTCGTTACCCGACAGCGCGAGGGAACCCCGTGGTCGGGCGAGATGGGCTCGAATCTCGGCGACCACCATCTCCGCGGCGTTCGACGAACTCGAGACACAGGCGGCTCTTTCCGGTTCCCTCGTCGGCAACGACACCGACCATCTGCCCCTCCCCGGCCATGGCCCGTTCGAGCGCCAACTTTGACTGGAGGATCTCGTCGTCGAAGTGCTTCGGGATGTAGGTGCGCGGATCGCGCTGAGGTACGTCGCCCGCGACCGACGCCGACGTCAGCGGGGCGCCCACCCACACCAACACGTTCTCTTCGCGCGACGCCGCCCGCTGAACGTCGAAGAGCTCCTCGACGAGTTCTTCGAGCGCACCGCCCTCCAGATCGAACTCGCGACACAGCGCGCGAATCGAACTCGCCCCTGGACCCGCACGTGGGCCTTAGCGAACCGCCTCCAGGAAGCTCATCGGTGCGCTCGATCATCTTCAACGAATCCCGATCGGAAGGGTTCATTTCCGACCACCAGCCCAACCTCACCACCCGCCCTTTCTGCACTTCATCGCGCGGACGGGACCTGAAAGGTTCCCGGGGACCTGAAAGGTTCCCGGTGACCTGGCGGCGGTGACCTAGCGGACCTGAAGTGACCTGAAAGGCTCCCGGTGATTAGGCCTGTCTCGGGCTGTCTTTACACCGTCCTCCCCACTATTCGATTCGCCCTCGAGTATAGAGGATCTGGGTCTCGGCGAGCGCGGCGAACTTGTGGACTACGGCGGCCTGGAAGTCAGGATCGAAAGACATGTCGAGTAGCGCGTCAACGCTCGCATAGCGGACGGTCGGCATCAGCTCCCAGTTCGGATTGTCGCCAACCAAAACGCCGTCGATCCGGAGGATGTGACGCGGGCCTCCGCCACGTGACGCGATTTGTGGAGTCGACACGGCTGAATAGCGAGCGTTCGCTTCCTCTGCCGTGCTGCCGGGATACGCTCCGTTTGGGTAGACTGCGAGGTCTCGGAAGTCGAGTAGGTTCACCATGAAGAACTCGTCGGGGTTGTCGTCGACCAGCATCTCGACGATGACCTCGCGCTTCGCCTCGCTGTCGGGACTTAGCCCATCGCGGACCATTTGCTCGGCTTCGGCGCGTGTGAGTCCTGCGAAGTCGGGGTTGGTGAACGATGCTGTGGGGCGGGGAAGAAAGGCGCCCTTCCCGTACACGAGCGTCTTCGTCTCGACCGCTTCATGCTCCAGGCGGACTGCCTCCCCGAACGCATCGCTTTCCAAGAAAGCGAGGTAGTCCCGGGTCCGCTCGTACTCGACGACGCGGACCTCCTTGGCGAGAGAAGGCCCGGCCAGAACTCCCGCCACGCGGGTCGCGACGACGACCCGTCCGCCGTAGCGACGGCGAACGTCGATCATCTTCTGCTCGAACCGAGCAAAGGCGGCCTCGTTCTCATCCCTGATCTGAAGCACGTGGCCCACTGCGATTGGGCTCTCCGGATCCCGGCTACGTAGTGCCGCGAATGCGCCGGCGTGAGCGGGTTGGGTCGCCGAGGCGAGACGCTCCTCAACGGACATCGGTTTGCCGGTGCTCGAACCATCTCCGCATGCGGCCAGAAGCCCAGCGAGCAACACCACCGAAAGCACCCTCTGCCGCCATTCCATGGGTCGGTTGTAGGCTGATGACAATGAGTTTGTCAGAAGAAAAAGAAAAATCCGAAGAAAGAAAGGCGAAGCGGAAAGGCGGCGAAAACGGCGAAATGACCGGGTACTTTCGAGACTCTTTCGAGACTCGAATTCTTAGACGGTCTGTTTCGCGAATCCGGCCTGAAAGGTTCCCCGTTATTGCATCCCTTCTTATCGCATCCCTTTCTTGCATCCCCGCCCCCCCAGCCAGTGGAACTCTAAGCATGGGTCTGGCATCCACCGGGTAAGTGAGACATTCCGACGACGACGTGCTCAGCCGCAGCGATCAGGTCGGGACTTGGCTGGCGGCAATCGTGGCGGCGGGCGCTCTCGCCGCCCTGCAATTCTCGTTCAGCGGGATGTTCGATCTCGACAGCTACTTCCACGCTCGAGCGGCGATCGACCTTGTCCAGACCGGGCCCCTCACGGAATTCCCCCAGGCCGCCTTCAGCACATGGGCTACGGCATACAGCGACAAGGACTTCCTGTTCCACGCGCTCATCGCGCCATTTCTCTCCGAAGAGGATCTGACGGACGGCGGCAAGCGAGCGGTAATCCTGATCGATCTGATCCTGTGCCTTTCACTCGCATACTCCCTGAGAAGCCTTCGCATTCGCTTCGGAGCGGTGTGGGTTCTCCTACTCGTCGGGGTCAGCACCTACTTCGTAGCGCGGCTCGTCCCGCTCCGGCCCCACCCGCTCGGTCTGGCGTTCGTCGCGGTCGAGATCTCGCTATTGATACGCGATCGGTCGCTTGCGCTCTTCTCCGTGAGCGCCCTCCACGTGCTCGCGCACAGCTCGTTTCCTCTCGTGCTGGGCCTGTATGGGATCCGGATCTTGGTGGCGCTGGTGCAGCGCACACCTCTCCCTTGGAAGAGTGGTGTCGCTGTAACCGCTGGGGTCGGCATGGCTTCGATCGCGCACCCGTTCTTCCCGAACAACTTCCAAATGACGTACGCCATTGCCAGACTGCTAGGGCACCTCTGGGGCGTCGCGACCGATATCCCCGCAGCGGCCTTCGGGAGCGAGCTTCGGCCCATGGAGCTGCGCACGTTCTTGCTGGCGTCCCCCGGATGGCTTCCCGCGCTAACCGCGATCCTCGCCACCCTCGCCGTTCGCGGAGCGCGCGGGTGGCACACGCGAGACGCGTTTCTCTTCGTGTCGACCTTCACGTTCCTCGGATTCGCGTTCGCCTCACGTCGCTTTCTGGACATCTTCGTCTTGTCGGCGATTCTCCTCGCCGGGGGATTGTGGACGGCACTTGCCAACGGCCGACCGCTACGCGCACTCGCGACTACCCGGCCCGTTCTCGGCGGCGGGAGTGTCGCGCTGGTAGGCGTATGCCTTCTGATCGGGCTCGGGGTCGCGTGGCGTGAACTTCCCGGCAAGTTCGCGGCTCAGACGTACGGCAGCGTCTACCGCATCGCGGTCGGCCGGCTGGACCAACTCGCCAAGCCGCGCGATGTCGTTTACCACCCGTCCTGGCGAGAGTTCTCGGTGTTGTACGCGTTCCGCCCAAACGGAAGGTACATCTCCGGGCTCGATCCCGTGTTCCTCCACGAGCACGATGCTCGACTCTTCAAGGAGAACTGGCTTCTGGCCCGCGGACTCTCGGACCGCCCCTACAACGTCATCGCTCACGACTTCGGGGCCCGTTGGGTGTTCGTTACCAAGGACCGCCAGTTCCTCGGGTTCCGGCGACTGCTAGCAGAAACAACCAACATTCAGCGGGTCTGGGACGGCCAGTTCTCGGAGATCTGGAGGGTGCAATGAGTACGTGAGCGCCGGCTTATGCCGTTCGATCGCACGCGAGCACATGCCGCCGCGCACAGCTGGGCAGATCAGGACGCGCGCCCCGCTCTAGCTAGACACTAACGGCGCTCCGAGCTGCGAAGATCGAGGGACGAAACGCACCTGGTGGGAACGGCGCGTCGAGTTCCCCTTCTAAGAAGCGTCTGGACGCTTCACGGAATGCGCGCTGAAAGGCCCAGTATCTCTTCAGGTACGCCCGGGTTTCTTGAGCCCACCGGTCCGCCCAACAGATCATCCGGCGGCGCTTTTCGAACCACGGGGGACAAGGGAGCGCTGAGCGCGTCTCGCGAGGAGTCCAAAGTACCCGGCGTCGTCCGATCAATTTTCGGTTCGTATGACGACGCTCCGCCACCGCCGCGTCTTCGATCTCGCGCACCAACTGACGCACGTGAGAGCGGTACTCCTCATCCGTGAGATGCGCCAGGGCTGGCAGCCTGGCGAACTGCATCTCCGTCTCGGATGTGAAGTCTTTCCGAGCCGGCGGCGTGCGATTCCGCTTTCGAGCGAGGTTCTTGTGCAAGACCCGTCCGTAAGCCGTGCCGTCAAACCAGAATCCCTTTCGCGTGAAGCCACTCACGAGATCCTTCGCGCAGTGTGCCCCTGGCCACTTCAGCGGGCTCGCGACCACATGCTCCTTGGCCGACTGGGCGAGCACATACTCAAAGGCGCGAAGTTGGCTCTCCACGGTGGGAAGGGCTGTCGACTGGTAAGTCTGGAACATGTTGCCTTCCCATCCGATCATAGCGCCCAGACGACGCGAGATCTCCCGTTCAATGAAGCCCGTGAACTGCGGGAGCTCCTCCGGGGCGCCCTCGAGCAATAGATGGCCGTGATTGGAGAGCCACGCGTCGGCGACCAGCTTGACGGAAGAGTAGCGTTTCTGCGCCCGTGCGATGACGCCGGCGATCAGCTTCTCGACCACGGAGTTGGCGTCGGGCCGCAGGAGGAACGTGCCGCGAACGGTGCGCACGAGATGGTGATAAAGCATGCCGGACTCATGCATTCGGGCGTGCTTCATCCCTCCAAAAGCCTCGCGGAGTTCGCACATGTCTGGGAGCGACTCTGCAACGATGCGGCCGGCTCTGCTTCGTTTGGGCACGCCGGGACACAAAGCAAAGCGCGCGCCGAGAAAATGGCCAGAAAACACGCAGGTCTGAACGCGGGATGAAACAGTACATCACGAGTTGAGAAGCATTCGCTGAGACGTCTTGATACAATGGCCGTGTGGACCGGCTCGTCGGCCGCCCCGAAAACCTAGGGGCTGTTCCGGTTCCCCGTCCACCAAACGCGTCGCCCCATCGTCATTGCTTCTCCCTAAAGGTTCCCGGTCATTGTTCTGTTCCCCTAAAGGTTCCCGGTCATTGTTCTGTTTCTGTTCTGTTTCGGTCATTGTTCCGTTTTGTTCCGTTTTCGGTCAGTGTTCTGCTTGTTCCGTTGTTCCGCGTTGTTCGTTGTTCCGTTCGTCTTTGTTCCGTCTTCGTCAGAACCGATGACTGACCTCGACCCCGAACCACCGCGGAGGATCGTAATACTTCAAGACCGCCAGAGTCAGCCGAGGCCCGATCGCCAATGAGTCTCGAAAGTACTCGCTGTCGAGAAGATTGTTCGCGAAGAACGCGATCTGCGAGAAGTTGTCGTTGAAGTCGTAGCTCAACCGGAAGTTGACCAGGTTGTACGCCGGTTGAAGGAGTTCCGGCAGCTCCACCGCCCAGTACTGCGTATCACCCTGATACGTCCAATCGATTCGAGGCGTGACCCAGCCCTGCAACCACCGGGGCTGATCGACGTCCGGCAGCTCGACCGAGTACTGGACGCCAATGTGAGCCTGCCACTGCGGCAAGAAGGTGAACCGCTCACCGGCTCGATTCAGCGGCTCGCCCGTCCTGGCGTTCTGCGTCCCGGGGAAGTCGTCGAACTTCCCGTCGAGATAGCCGACCGAGGCATCAAAGAGCATGCCGTCGATCGGCTGCCCCTGCGTTTCGATCTCGAACCCCCGCGTAGTCGACCCAGCCGCGTTGCTGACGATCACGTCCGGGACTTCGACGACCGGGCTCACCACCGCGGTGATGATCTGGGGAATCTGCTGATCCGTTCGGTCTTCGAGGAAGAACGCAAAGTTCAGACTCAACCGTCGCTCGTAGAAGATGCTCTTGAAGCCCCACTCGAACGAGTTCATGGTCTCGGGAAGGAACGGCTCGATCGTACGGACGTCCGATGTACGCGCGCCGCCGTTCCAGCCGCCTCCGCGGAAACCCTTCGCGTAGGTGAAGTAGCCCATCAAGTGATCGAGGTTCACGACGTCGAGCCACTCGTCGGGCGTCTGCAACGCGAGACTGGCCGTGGGCGTCCAGTCGGTGAAGATTCTGTCACCGTCGAAGTCGACCGGCAGCGGGTCGTTGATGCCGGGAATGGCGAGCGGCTGCTCCAAAGTGCGGTGTAGGCCCTTTTTCTCCTCCGTGTATCGAAGCCCCGCGGTCAGGCTCAGCCAGTCTGTGAAGTCGGCGGTTCCCTGCGCATAGATCGCCCAGTCCCAGTTGTCGGTCTGGGTGATCCCGAGCGACGGAGACAGACCGACCGGCGTTGTCCCGAGCACGCCACCAGGAAAAGCGGTGAGTCCGGTCGTGGTCATCGCCTTCTCCCAGAAAGCAAATGCACCACCGACGAAGTTCAGTCGGCCGTCCCACGCGCTGCCGTTCACCTGCAACTCCTGCTGGATCTGCCTCTGGAAACCGGTGTCGCCCCCGAGATTGACGGAGCTGCCCGCGTTCGGTCCCGCGAGCGTCTCGACGAACGGCCCTCCTCCCAAGTTGTCGACGATGCTCACCGGAAACGCCCCGCCGTCGCCATCGAGTCGATTGGCCGGGTATTGCTCTCGCCACGACGACCTCAGGCTGAGGACGAGATCTTCCACCACAGACAGGTCGCCGACATCCCAACTCAAGACACCCCAGGTACCAGCGCTCTCACTAATGGCTAGCTGCCTCGCATCATTGCGGACCCTGAACGGCGTCGAGGCGTTGCACGATTCGCGATAGTCGTCAGGAAAGGTGCCGCCCGCATCGGTCACGGTGGCATCGATCGAGTCGATGACCGCCTCGAAGCCCGGCGTGATGTTCTCCGGCGGAATGTACGTGCACTTCGCGCCCTGCGGGCGCGACTGGCTCTTCGACCAATTTCCCGTAATGTCGAGGGTTACCGTGTCGGTGGGCGTGAACCGCAGGCTGCCGAGGAAGTTGAGCGAGTTCCGGTCCGACAAGTACTCGTCGCGCGTCTCGTTGTACACGTAGCCGCTATTCTTGAAGGTCGCGAAGGTCGCGCGCGCCGCGAGCACGTCCTTGATGATTGGGACGTTCAGAGTAGCCCGCGTATCAATCTGGCCGTAGCTGCCCGCCCGCATCAGGAAAAAGCCCTCGAGTTCATCCTTCGGCTTGATAGTGGTGATGTTGATCGCACCACCCAACGTGTTCTTCCCGAACAGGGTGCCCTGCGGGCCGCGCAAAACTTCGATCTGTTGCACGTCGACGATGTCGAGAACGCTCCCTTGGTTCCGGGAGAGATAGACACCGTCCACGTAAACGCCGACGCCTTGGTCGAAGTAGATGGTCGGGAAATTGCCGACCCCGCGAACGTTCACCGAGAGGGTCTGGCCGGAAATCCCACGGAAGATACTCAGGTTCGGAACCAGGTTCTGAATCTGGTCGAGGCGCGTCGTGCCGGTGACTCGCAACGTCTCCTCCGAGAGCGCGGTGACCGAGACGGGCGTATTCTCGAGGAGCTCGGCGCGCTTACGGGCATAGACGACGATCTCGTCGACGTTCTTCGCGACTTTGCGGTCCGTGCGAGAGCTCTTGGCCTGCGCTGCTTGGGCCTCCGCCGAGTCGACTTCGACCGCGACTCCAGGCCCCGACTCCGGACCCTCCACGGCCTCGAGGTAGCTTGACGGTGCCTCGATCCCACCGGACTCCGGTGCCTGGCCTTGCGCACGGGACGCGCCGATCAGCGAGAGAACTACGACGACGGCGAAGATCTGACAGAGTCTTGTGGTTTGCATGGCAGGTCGGCGAGTACACCGATCCCCGCCCGGCCGGCAAGGCGAGCGACGGGAGCAGAGCGGCGACCGGTCGTAGAGACTACCGAACGACCGAGAGAAGGAGGGGAACGACCCGCCCAGCCCTCTCGATCGGGATGCGAAGAGGCCGACCATGTCGAGGCCCTCGTTCCACTTTCAACGACGACCGGCGCTGCCGAAGCCGTCGCGGCGGTATGGAACTCCCCGTCGCCTTCACCCGCTCGGACAGCCGCCTACGCCTCGCACAGATGACGTCGGCCCGCCGCGCCCTCGGCGAGCCCCTCATGGGCTTGGGGCGAGACAGCGCGGCCCCGAGACCGCGGCGAGCCGCCCTGCCACAACCAGGTGCGTCCAGACCTGCCCATGCGGTGCTTCTCGGTCGCCGCACGGGTCGGCGAGCCAGCAGAGGTCTATCCGGCACAGCTCGCGTCGTCCGCGCACGCCCCAGCCCGGCCGATCTCACCAACGCAGGCGCGAGCGGTGGACGGTGCCCAGCTCGTCATCCACACGATGTCCAATCCCGGAGTTTGCTCCCGCCCCCAACGATAGCCGCCCCTGCTCGTTGGTCTTCCGAGGTCACTTGTCGACGATCAAGCAGACTGAATCCCAACCAACCGCCGATTGATGATCTCCTCCGCCTCGCTGATGATTCGATCGATGAGCTCCCTCACTGTCGGCACATCGTGGATCAGTCCCGCAACCATGCCGCACGACCACGCACCTGCCTCAACATCGCCTTCCTGCATGACCCGAGGATAGATACCGGCGACTTCCGGGAGAATGTCTTCGAACTTGAGATCCGCGCCAAGCGCCTTCTCCTTTTCGATCAACCGCTCGACACCGACGTTCGTGAGCACACGCTCCGTGTTGCGCAGGCCGCGCATGATGAGACGTGTATCGAGCTCCGTTGCTTTCACGAGCGCCTGCTTCACATTGTCGTGCACGGGTGCCTCTCGGGTCGCGATGAATCGGGTGCCCATGTTCATGCCCTCCGCGCCCATGGCCAGCGATGCAACGAGGCTTCGCGCGTCCGCCATACCTCCGGAGGAGACGAAGGGGATCTCCAGCTCTTCTGCCGCTCGAGGCAAGAGGATGAAGTTGGGCACATCATCTTCACCTGGGTGCCCACCGCACTCGAACCCGTCTACCGATACGGCGTCACAACCGATCTTCTGCGCCTTGAGCGCGTGGCGAACCGAGGTGCACTTGTGGATGACCTTGATGTCCGCCTCCTTGAGCATCGGGAGCCATTGCGAGGGGTTGTTGCCCGCCGTCTCCACCACCTTGATGCCGCTGTCGACGATGACCTCGAACAAGCCCGGATAGTCGGGAGGCCTCACTGCTGGGAGGAACGTCATATTCACGCCGAAGGGCTTGTCGGTCATCTCTCGGCAACGCGCGATCTCAATCGCGAGCTTCTCGGGTGTGCCCTGCGTGAGTCCCGTGATGATGCCAAGGCCACCCGCGTTGGAAACCGCGGACGCCAGCTCGGCAAGCCCGACGAAATGCATGCCGCCCTGAATGATGGGATGCTCGATCTCGAACAGTTCCGTAATTCGTGTCTTCATCTTCCGTGTGACCTCCTGAGTGAACGGTGCGATCGCGTCTCGGCACTCGTGTCGTGTATCTCAAGTTCTTGTAACGTGCGCACCGGCCAAGGGCGTTCATCTCGGCAGCCCTGGAGGCTTCGCACGTTGCAGGGATCAGCGTTACACGACACTAGCGAGGCGCCTGATCGAAATCGTAGAGCAGCATGCCCTGCGCGTTGCCATGGCCACCGCCCTTGATGCGCAGACCGAAGGCCATCTTGCGCCCATCGGGGCTGATCACCGGATTATTCGCACCGTAGCCAGCATATCGGGTGAAGTACGTGAGCCGCCGCGAGGCGCCGCTCCCGTCGAGCGCCAACTGCCAGATATCGATGTCGCCGACCGGAACGGCGGTATACGTGCCCACTTCGCGCTCGACGGCGATACTCTTGCCGTCGGGAAACACCCCCTCGGCTTCGTCGTATGCCCAATCACGGGAGTAGTTGATCAAGGCGCCGGACGCGAGATCGATACCCATGACTTCACCCCCCATGTACGCATAGGCGGTAAAGAGCAGTTCGTTCTCGTCGGGTGGACGAAAGTCCTGGGTCTCGAGAAAGGCCAGGTACATGAAGTCCGCACGGTCCACTCTCTTACGTCGGTCGACGAGCCGTGCGTTGCTCCCTTCCACAACGATCCGACCGGTCCAGATCTCCGAGCGGCCAAAGACGATCTCGTCTGGATAATCGGAACGGGTCCAGGCAATCTGCATGTCGCGTCGCGACACGGCGGGCCCCTCGAAACAGGGCTCTTCGAGGCGCTGCGCCGGACCTTGCCCACTGCGCGGCAGAAACCACAGCTCCGTATCCCAGCGGCTACCCTCCCGCGCATCCGCCGAGGCCCCTACGGGGCCGCAGAGCAGCAGGTCACCGCTCGCAAGGTAGCGCGCGCGTGTGAAGCCCTGGTGATCGAAGTGCGCCGTCAGACTCGTGCTCTCGCCCGTCTCGAGCTCGAGTTCGTAGACATCTCCTACCAGCGCGTCGAGATAGATGAGGCGACGTCCGTCTGCCGACCAGTCGGGACGAAGGCCCGACTCCAGCAGGGGGATGATCCAAGCGGGCAAGTCGTCGGTCGGCGAACCGCCGCGCGACTCGATCTCCGCGCCGCGACGGCACGCGACCAGGCTGACCGTGAGCAACACACAAATTAGCCCGGTACGGGCGATCACGAGAACCCGTTGAGCTGAATGGATGACCGGCCTCGGAGTGATCATTGTCGACTATTCTCTCTCTTGCAAAACGACACGCGCACAGTTGGAAGAGACCTGATGATTCACGTCTACGGCTGCCGGATCTCGTACTACACGGGAAAGCTCGAGAGCTATCTTCGCTTCCGCCGAATCCCGTACCAGCAACT
>JAJCZO010000150.1 GCA_029262355.1 Deltaproteobacteria bacterium | reverse complement strand
AGGCGGGGCTCCAGGCCCCCGTGCCCCATCGGATCATTCACATCGAATCGAGCTCGGCCTCGAATTAGCGCAGGCGCCCGACGTCGTTGTAGACGTTCATTCGTCGGTCGCGCACGAACCCGACCAGAGTCAGCTCGAGTCGCTCGGCCAGGTCGATTGCCAGACTGCTGGGCGCGCTCACCGCACACAGCACGGGCAGCCCAGCCATCGCTGCCTTCTGGACGATCTCGAAACTCACCCGCCCCGAAACCAGGAGCAGGCCGCTCGAAACGGGCACTCGGCCCAAGAGGACCTCGTGACCAATCACCTTGTCGACCGCGTTGTGCCGCCCGACGTCCTCGCGCAAAACCCGCAACGCCCCGTCCGCTTCGAAAATCGCGGCCGCGTGCAAGCCACCCGTCTGGGCAAACACGTCCTGGGCCTCGCGCATTCGCGCCGGCAGCGTAGCGATCGTCGCAGCGTGAACCGTCGGCCCGGGGGCAACTGGGTCGACCGCCTGCTCGAGCCGGTCGATCGACTGCTTGCCGCACAGCCCGCATGAGCTCGACACGTAGAGCTCTCGGCGAGCGCGCTCGATCTCTGCCGCGCGGGCGCCCGCCGCCCGTTCGGACAACTCTACCTCGATGACATTCCCATAGTCCGCGAGTTCACAGGGCCGCAGGCCTGCCAGATCGTCCGCGCCGCTGACGATGCCCTCCGTCAAACAGAATCCAGCGGCCAGCTCTTCGTCATGTCCGGGTGTCCGCATCGTGACCGCGAGCGGCGAATCGCCGATGCGAATCTCGAGCGGCTCTTCGACTGCCACGCGGTCTTCACTGGCCTCGATGCGCTCGCCGTCGCGCCGCACCACGTTGCGCCGAGCGATTCCCGAGGGGGCACGCATGACCGCTCAGTCGCCCGGCTCGTCCACGGACGCCCGCACCGTGATCGGGATGAACTTCGACGTCGGGGTACGACTTCGGTCGGCAAAGCTCGTGACGGCGACCAGCGAATTGAGCTCCGGAAAGTAACCGGCGGCACATCCGCGTGGTATGTCGTAGACCATCGCACGGAACTTGCAGACCATACGCTTGCGGCCGTCGTCAAAGTGGCTTTCGAGATCGAGCAGATCTCCATCCGCGAGACCCCGATCGCGCAGATCATCCTCGTTCAGGAAAACGATGTCGCGCGACCCCTGCACGCCTCGATACCGGTCGTCGAGCTCGTAGATCGTCGTGTTGAACTGATCGTGCGATCGCATCGTCATCAGGCGCAGCTGCCCCGCCGGCAGCGTCAGGTCAGGCACCGACGCGGGGATGAAGCGGGCGGTGCCGGTCGCGGTGTTCCACGTTCTCTCCCGGGCTGAGTTGCCGAGGTAGAACCCGCCCGGCCGCTCGATGCGTGCGTTGAAGTTGCCAAACAGCGCCGGCAAGACGCGCTCGATCCGCTCGCGAATCCGTCCGTAGTCGCCAACCAGCTCCCCCCAGTCGATGTCGCGAGTCTTGGCCGTCGCCCGCCCAATGCCCGCGACGATCGCCGGCTCCGAGCGGAGCTGATCGGATGCCGGGTCGTTGCTTCCGCGAGACGCGTGCACGACGCTCATCGAGTCTTCGACCGTGACCTTCTGCGGGCCCGAGGCCTGCTCGTCGCGCTCTGTTCGACCGAGACACGGCAGGATCAGCGCGCCCCGCCCCACTACGGTGTGGCTGCGATTGAGCTTCGTGCTCACGTGCACCGTGAGATCACACCGCGCGAGTGCAGCCGCGGTGTATTCCGTGTCGGGCGACGCGGCAACGAAGTTGCCCCCCATCCCCATGAAGAGCCGCGCCCGACCTTCGGCCATCGCCTCGATCGCCCCAACCGTGTCGAAGCCGTGATTCGTCGGAGGAGAGAAGGAGAACTCGGCGCCCAACCGCTCGAGAAACGACGCCGTTGGCTGCTCGGTGATGCCAACCGTGCGATCTCCCTGGACGTTGCTGTGTCCTCGCACGGGACACGCGCCAGCGCCCGCGCGCCCGACGTTCCCGCGCAAGAGCAGCAGATTCGCGATCTGCTGGATCGTCGCGACTGCGTGACGGTGCTGCGTGAGGCCCATCGCCCAACACGCAATGACGGAGTCGGCCTCGACATACACACGTGCCGCTTCCTCGAGGTCCACTCGCAGGAGACCCGACTCACGCTCGACGAGCTCCCACGACGTGTCGTCCACCCGGCGGACGTACTCGTCGAGCCCAGTCGTGTGATTCTGGATGAACTCGTGGTCGAGCACGTTTCCGGGCGCCGCCTTCTCCGCGGCCAACACGGCCTTCGCGATGCCGGTGAGCGCCGCGAGATCACCGCCCACGACAACCTGCAGATACTGCGTGCTGATCGGGGTACCGCGCCCCCGCAACATCTCCCAGGGGCTCTTCGGGTGCGCGAATTCGACCAACGCGCGCTCCCGTAGCGGGTTGAGGCTCACGATCTGGGCACCCCGACGACGAGCGGCTTGGAGCTCGGTCAGCATTCGGGGATGGTTCGTTCCCGGATTCTGCCCGATGACGAAGATCGCATCAGCGTGCTCGAAATCCTCGAGAGTGATCGTCCCCTTAGCGATGCCGATCGACTCGGACAGCCCAACCCCGCTGGACTCGTGGCACATGTTCGAGCAGTCGGGAAAGTTGTTCGTGCCCAGCTTCCGGCCGAGAAGCTGGTAGAGAAATGCGGCTTCGTTGCTGGTACGGCCCGACGTGTAGAAGATCGCCTGATTCGGGTCATCGAGCCCATCGAGTTCCGCGGCGATCTGCGAAAACGCGTCGGCCCAGCTCACCGGCTCATACGTGTCGGATTCGCGATCGTACCGCAGCGGATGGGTGAGGCGCCCCTGGGCCTCGAGCCAGTGATCACTCTGCTCTCGGAGACTCGCAACGGTATGGGCGGCGAAGAACTTCGGCCCGGCGCGTTTCCCGGTCGCCTCGAACGCGACGGCCTTTGCCCCATTCTCACAGAACTCGAGCCGCGACGGCGAGCGCGGCTCCGGCCAGGCGCACCCTGGGCAGTCGAATCCGTCGGGCTGGTTCACATGCGCAAGCGAGCGGGCGCCGCTGAGCGCCGCCCCGTCCCTGGCCAGGCGCTGCGCCGTGGAGAGGAGAGCGCCCAACCCGCCAGCCGGTGGCTCCCTGGGTCTCTGCTTGCTGTCCGACATCTACGCCCGACAGAGGCTTGCCATGCCAACCCGATCCGTGCCAGGGCGCATCGGGCGCAACCTTGTCGCGTGCAGGCGAGCGTCGTAAACACACCCGGTGTTCCGCCTCAGGGTGCAGCGAACGGCCGAGCACGTCTTCACGCGCCTGGCCTTGATCTTCGAGCGCGAGCCGCTGCGGTTCACGGTGTCCCCCCTCGCGTTGGGGGACCCCAATTTACGGGCAACGGCGCTCGAATACCTCCAGAACGTGTTGCCCGATGGCCTCAGGCATGCTCTTTGGCGCCACGTGGCGCGGGAAGGCACCGTCATCCAATCCAGAGGATCGACCGAGGAGCTGGCGAACGCGCTGCAGCGCACGACCTCTCCCCTGGTCGGTCGGCGGTCTCGTTCATGAAGGAACTGTCTCGGTCCGAGCGCTTTCTACGGATCTTCACCGAGGTCCGCGCCGGGGAGGGATCTACGGCGCTCCTCCTGTTCGCCAACGTCTTCCTCATCCTCTGCGCCTATTACTTCGTAAAGCCGCTACGTGACGGCTGGATCGCGGTTTCAGCGATCGAGGGGCTCTCCAAGATGGAGGTCAAAGCCTACTCGAGCTTTGGGCAGAGCATCCTCTTCATGGGCGCGATCGGGGTCTACGCGCGCCTCTCGTCCATGCTCCCGCGAGCCGTGCTGATCTCTCGAAGCACCCTGTTCTGCATGTCGAACCTGGTCTTGTTTTGGTTCATGCAGCCGAACTTCTTCCTGCGAAACCTTCCGGGGATGGGCATCGCCTTCTACCTCTGGGTGGGCATGTTCGGGCTCTTCGTCGTGGCCCAATTCTGGGCTTTCGCGGCCGACCTCTACACCGACGAACGGGGGCGACGACTGCTCCCGATGATCGCGATCGGGGCCACGTCCGGGGCCACCGTGGGGTCGTTCATCGTCGAGCAGGTCGTGCGAAGCGACCTCCTCGACAGCGGCACGCTCCTCCTGCTGGCGAACATCCCGCTGGGCCTCTCGATCTGGCTCACGCAGCGGGCCGATACGATGGGGCCGCTCGGCGAGGGCTACCCCGAGGAGGCCCGGGCAGATTCCTCGGAGTTGGCCCAGGCCCCGCCTGAGGCCAAAGACTCGGGCCGCGGGGCCTTCGCACTCATCCGGGCCCACCCCTACCTGATGCTCGTCGCGGCCGTCACGCTGATCAACGCTTGGGTCAATACGAACGGAGAAAACCTGTTATTTCGCGTAGTTCAGGAGGCCCTGGCGGCTGAGGTCGAGGGCACCGGGGTCACCGATCCGGCCCTGATCCTTCACGAGGTCCGAGAGGGAACGACTGCGTTTTACGGCGACTTTTTCTTCTGGGTGAACGCGACCGCGCTTGTGCTGCAGGCTGTGGTGGCGTCGCGGCTGCTTGCTCTAGGTGGGTTTGGGGCTATCCTACTCCTGCTTCCCTGCATCGCCTTGGTGGGCTATACGGCTATGGCTTTCCTACCGATATTAGCGGTGGTTAGGGTGATGAAGATCGCTGAGAATGCGACGGATTACTCCATCAACAATACGGCGTCTCAGGTACTGTGGTTGCCTACGACTGCCGAAATGAAGTTCAAGGCCAAGCCCGCGATCTCGACGTTCTGCGTCCGGCTCGGGGATGGTCTGGCTGCCTTGACCGTGCTGGTGGGCGTACAGCTCACGGATCTGTCGACGCGGTCCTTTTTCCTCATAAATGCCGCACTCGTTGTGCTCTGGATCGGGGTGGCCGTGGCCGTGGTGGGTGAGCATGGGCGGATCGTTGAATCGGATGCGGGGGAACATGCAGCCTAGAACGTCGCACCTCCTGGTTTGTACTGTGGTCGGGGCTCTGACCGCGGCGTTGGTCGCGCAGCCCACGCGAGCGGACGATATCGGCGGCGGCGAGATCATTCTCGAGGCCGATCCGGCGCCGCTGTGGGACGCAATCGACCCGGTCTTCCAGCGGCAGCTCGAACAGCGCCTCGACACACTCGGCTTCGCACCGGCGATCCGGAACAAGAGCCTCGGCGTCACGGTCGTCGACATCACCAACATCGATGCACCTCGCGTCGCCGCGGTAAACGGCGACGTCATGATCTACGCCGCGAGTCTCCCCAAGATCGCGATTCTGCTTGCCGCGTTCGAACGCATCGAGGACGGCTCGCTCCAGCTCACGCCAGAGAACGAGCGACTCATGCACCTCATGATCCAGCGTTCGTCCAACAAGGCGGCGACCGCCGTGATGGACCTCGTCGGCAAAGAGTACATCGCCGAGGTGCTGCGGTCCGACGAATACCGCCTCTACGACGTCACGCACAACGGTGGCCTGTGGGCCGGCAAGGACTACGGGAAAGCCGGCCTCTGGCGCCGCGACCCGCTCCACAACCTCAGCCATGGCGCGACGGCCATGCAAGTCGCGCGCTTCTACTACATGCTGGAGACGGGCGAGTTGGTCGACGAAGAAGCGAGCTCCAAGATGAAGGAGCTGATGGCCGACTCCGCCATCAAGCACAAGTTCGTCAAAGCCCTCGACCGCATCGATCCCGAGGCTGAGATCTACCGCAAGTCCGGCAGCTGGCGGCAGTGGCATGCCGACAGCGCCATCGTCGAACGCGACGGCCGCCGCTACATCGCCGTCGGCCTCTGCGAGGACCAACAGGGCGGCCGCTGGCTAGAGCGCATCTTCCACGTCATGGATGCCCTCGTCATGGAGTCACCTTCCACCCAGGTCGCCCGCGTCGAAGAGTAGGAGACGTCATCCAATCGCGGCCGAATCTTTTGCCGCCAACAGGACAACGTCCCCCAAGGCTCAACTGGCGCCGCCGCTCCGCAGGGGGTGGAGCTGCTCCATCATTTGCTGGATGCGAGTACCCAGGTGTTGGTGTTGTTCGGCCGAGTTCTTGCGCAGGACGTTCGACAGCACGACGACTGCGTAGCGTAGAGGGGGGTTACGCTCGGGCTCCTCGACCAGAGCCACCGACGCGAGGAAGTTCCAGACGTTTCCGTGGTACTTCTCGCAAACGTGGCCGCGTTCCTGGCGGCACTTGAAGAGCGAGCCGGACTTGAAGTAGACGGCCGCGTCTCGCAGCGCCGGCGAGGACGCGTACCGGATGCGACGGTCGGTGACGTAGAGCAGCTTCTTGATCTCCTTGCTGGACCACGGGTCGACGAGCTCACCCTTCTCCATCGCAACCAGGAACTCCATGAGGGAGCGGGCAGACGCATAGCTCGACGTACCCGGAAGGCGCTTCTTGCCCTCGCGAGTGAACAGACTGCCCTGACGGAGCTTGCCCCGATTGAGGCCACTGCGCCCCACCGGCTCCTGCAAAACGGCCTTCAACTCACCGCCCAGCTGGCCCTTGTTGGCCGAGGCGAGGTACGCCCGGCTCTCCTCGTAGGACTGGGGATAAGCGGCGCCAAAGTGCTTCATCAGCACGGCCTCACGGCCCACCATCGACGCCGCCGCGTTCGAGCTCGGCGACATCATATGGTCGAGCAGCGTGTAGAGGGTCATTTGCTCCCCCTCCTCGATCGGCCGACGCGTGACCTTCTTGCCACCGATGTGGAAGACCGGCACATCGTGGCTATCCGTGCGGATGAACTCGTCCGTGACGACGACGGTCTCCTTCAGGATGTCACGCCGCTTGCGGAGGTCTGGCTGGATGTCCGCCAGCGTCTGGAACATGCCCAGCGCGAGTAGGATCTTGCCGACGCTGCCCGCGTTCATCATCGCGTCGGGATTGACCTCTGCGTAGCGCGGGTGGTTCTCGTCGCTCAGGTCGAGCAGAGCGACGCCGTACCCCCCGGCGTCGCCGCCGAGCTCGTCGCGCAGCGCCTGCGAGAGCTGCCGATCGGGTGGCGGTATCTGGAAGTCGGGCTTGTGCTGCAACGAGAGCACGATCTTGTCCGTCGTCAGGTCCCCACCCGGAGGCAGAACCTTGCCGCCAGAATTCCTCTGCGCCTTCCGAAACCCCTCGATGCGCGTGATGCCGGTATTCGGGTAGCCGTCGAGCGGATACGCGCTCGCACCCGCGGCAAGAAGCAGTGCTGCGAGCGCAGCCACTAGGGAGACACGGGTGGTTCCCGTGGTGATTCGGCGCATGGCGGACTCCTTGTCTTTCAATTCGAGCTCCTTCCGTTCAGTGGATCCGGTCCAGGGAAAGCGTCCCAGCCGGTTGGGGTCCGCCACTCCCGGCGTCTAGACCCTTGAGGTACGTACTCTCCTTCGCCCCCTTCGACTCGACGAAAGGCCGAATCTGAAGAATCGCGAGCTTCCCGTCACGAAAGCCGAACTCGATGTCGGCCGGCATCGCCTCGCCCACATCACCGCGCAGTGCCGGAAAGCGCTCGGGCGCGTCCTTCGCAAGCTGGATCAGCACTTTGATCTCGGCCGGTTGCAAGACACGCTTGCCTCCCTGCGTAGGGACCTTGGTGATCCCCCCATTGCGATTCAGGACGCGCCGGTACGGCGCCGTGGCATTCGCGAGAAGGCGCGTCTCGCCCGTGGCCGGATTCACCAGCAGCGACTCCGCCGCCTGCCCGTCCACCGCGCCGCCTACGCCTTCGTTCACTGCGATCGACAACCAACCGTCGCGGCCGCCCTGGACATCGGTCGTGACCATGACACCGGACTTCTCCGACGGGAAGCCGAGCTGAATCAGCACGGCAGGAAAGACGTACTCGGGCTGCGTCATGTGGGACTGACGCCAGGCGTACGCGCGGTCGGTGAACGGCGAGGCCATGACATCCTTGATGGCCTGCTCGATGCGGGTGAAGCCTACGACGTTCGGGACCGTGAGATTCAAGCCAGCACCCGTGAACCCCTCCAGGTCCTCCACGTTGGTATCGCTCCGCACGAACACGCCGTAGGTACCATCGCTGCCAAAGTGCTTGTGCAGCGCGGTACGCAGCTGACTCTGGAACTCGGGCGAAAACTGCGCGTTCTCGATCCACGCGCGAAGCTGCGCGAGAAACCCCTTGGTAGCGCGCTTCTTCACTGCTTCATCGTGCATCGCGCCAAGCGTCGCGTACTGCCGCTTCATCCACTCCCACACAGACGGCCCACCAGCCTCAATCGGACGCTCTAGCAGCTTTCGGAACTCGCCGAAGGGAATGACGACGCCATCGGGCACCGCGCGACCGAACGCACCGCGCAACTCTCCGAGGTTGGCGCTCTTCGGGCCGGCCACGCGACCCGAATCGGCCGCACCCAACGTCGACATGGGCACCACGCCCGTCGTTTGCAGATCGAGCTTGTTCAGATCGGGGCGAATCACGAGGGTCGTGCCCTTCGCCATCTGACCAAAGATCGGGTCCCACTTCGGCCCGTCCGCTGCGAGTTCGACTACCCCGCCCGGGCTCACCGCGAGGACCACCTTCTGCCCGCGCTTCGCTCTCACCCGCGCCAGCATCTCTTTTCCGACCACCACATTCGGGATTCCGAGGTTCCTGGCGAGCAACTGCACGTGCGACAGCGCGTTGCCCTCGCCTTCCGTGAGAATGCCGGCCACCGGTGGCAACTCGGCAATCGTCTCCGGCAGGAGGTAGATCCCGTTCTTGTCAAAGTCTCCGGCTTCCTCCGACGCGCCCGGAATCCGCAACACGCCGCGTGCCAGCCCGGGGTTCAGCGCGCGCAAGCCGGACCCAACCTTCTGCCCGAAGGCCTGGTGCTGGAGCCCGGCGCCGGCGTTTGCGTCGTTGGTGAGCGAGTCCGTGATGGCACCGTAGAACAGCATGGGGCTGCCACGGAGTCGGTCCTGGGGATAGAGGTTTGCAACCGTGTCGAGCCGCGAGAAATGCTGCACGGCTTCACCAAAGTTGAACGCAACGGTGCGGCCCGCCCACTCGGGGCCGCGGCCGAGATACGCGACCTCCTCGCGGTACGTGTCGATCGTCGGGGAGCCGCCGCGAGAAACTCGGACGATGGAGTTGCGCAAGCTCGCGGCCTGACTTTGTGTGACCAGGCCCGAGCCATAGAGCCCACTCGTGAGGTACCAGAGCCACTCGAGCCGCTGACGACGCGTGACACTCTGGACCCGCAGAGCCAGCTGATTGCCTGCGGTGTAGACCCCGTCCTCCAAGGCGAGACTTGCCTCGATGAGCACGCGCCGGGCGTTGGGGCCACGCCACTCACCCGCACGCTCGCGCAACACACCGAGCAGATCCGCACCGTTCTCGAGTCGCGACGACGGATCGGCCCCATCCAGCCCGGACGCGCGCTGAATCAGTTGGTCGCGTAGCATTCCGGCGGGGAGCTGTGCGGCCGCGGCACGAACCGCATTCCCTTGGTTGTTGGCGGCATAGAGGGTGTCGATGTCAGCGGCCAGCTGCGCATAGCCCTCGGTGAGCGACCGCCGCCCCCTGCTGGCTGCGTACTCCCGCACCCGGCCCGCGTCGGCGGCATCGGGGGAGCCGTGGATCTTCACCCGGAGGTTCTTGAAGCCTGTGTCGGCCCGCGCGATCCGCATCGCGTCAGCCCGTACCTGCTGCGCCGTGACGTCGCCCGTGGTGATCTCGCGCGGCACGAGCCGCACGGTCTCCCGCAGGAGATACCAACGATCGTCGCGCGCCCACTGCGGATCCGCGAGAATCGCTGCCAGGATCCGCTCACCGCCCGCCTCCTCGTCCTCTGCCTGCAGGGCGCCGCGGTAGGTGAGTGTCGCCCGCAGGATCCAGCCATCGTCCGCCTCCCGCAGGAACCGCTCGAGAAGAATCTGCTTGAGCCTCTTGGTCTCCGCCGCGGGACCGACGAACGCGGCGCCGTCCAGATCCGCGAAGACGTTCGCGACCTCGAATCCGCCTTGGCGAAGCTGCTGCGCCTTGCTGTTCCTCAGGCCGTGCTGCACACCGCCCCCATGTCCGCTACATCCCGCGCGCGCCGGCCGAACGGAGCCGTCCTCACAGAACCAGGCGAGCCTCTCGAAGGGACCACGAGGCGCGTTCTTCATCTCCTCGACCCACACCCTCAGGGTCGCATCGTCAGGCAGCGCAGCGGCGGTGCCCGGAGATGCGAAAGCAAGCCCCAGGGCAACGAGTGAAACGAGGCGCATCAAAGAATCTCCTTGGCGGCGACCGACCAAACACGATGGGTCGCCTCTCCGAACAGGACGAACTGAATCTCGGTCAAGCTCTCGGCGTGTTCGCGACACGTAGCGATGGACAGCGGCGCGGCCTCCCCGAGAGGGTAGCCGAATACGCCACACGAGATCGCGGGGAACGCCACCGAGGCCAGCCCGTGCTCGCACGCCAGCCCCAGCGATGCCGCGTACGCCGACCGCAGCAACGGAGCGGATGTCGCCGCGGAGTCGTAGACCGGCCCGACCGTGTGGATGACGTGCGCCGCGGGCAGAGCGAACCCTGGCGTGATCCGGGCCGCACCGGTCGGGCAACGCACCCCCGGGCGCACCTCGGGCACCTCGCGGCAGGCCTCGACCAACTCCGGCCCCGCCGCCCGATGGATGGCACCGTCCACCCCGCCACCACCCAGCATCCGCTCGTTCGCGGCGTTCACGACCGCGTCGACGGCGACCTTCGTGAGGTCCCCCTCCTGCACCACGAGAGTGCAGGTTTCAGTGAGAGCGTAACGTTCCACGGCGGCCAGTGACCCGAGCGTATCTCTGCCCCGTGACGTGCCCGATGTCTAGGAATCGGGCGGCGAAGCCCCGAAAACGTGAGCCCGTTCCAGGGCGGCAATCTTCTCGTCGTCGTACGCGAGAACCTGGCGTAGAACCCGATCGTTGTCTCGGCCGGGTTCGACCGCTGCTCGCTCCGGCACCGGGAGCTCCTCATCGGGGAACTTGAGCGGCGACGGCATCAGGTCGGTCCCATGCCGGTCGGGGCTCCGAAACCCGAGGCGATGGCGAAACTGTGGATCCTGAGAGATCGAGGTCGTGTCGTTCACCGGCGCGATCGGCGTGTTGACGTCGCGGCCGAACTCCACCCACTGGGCTGTCGTGCGGGTTGCGAAGATCGATGCGAGTTCACGACGGAGCTCGAGATCCCCGCGCGCGTGGTCGCCAAACCTCGCGCCGGGCCGTGCCTCGAAGAGCTCGGGCCTCCCGACGGCTTCGGTGAAGTTCTTCCAGAACTCCCGTTCCGAGGCCATGAACAGCACGGTGCCGTCCTTGGAGGGGTAGTATTGGTAGCGAACCGACTCGTTCATGGCGTCACCGCCCAGGGGCCGCCGCGGTCCCGTGCCGTCTCCATCGTTCCCGGTGACCTCGTTCTCGGGGCGCTCGTAGGCCTTGTTGCCCTCAATGCCGTTCCAGTTGAAGGCCGCGGCCGCGTCACTCTGCGCGACTTCGAAGCGACATCCGTTGCCGGTCGCCCGAGCGCGCAGGATCGCGGATACGAGACCGAACGCCGCGAAGAGCGGGCCCGCGTGGATGCCAACGGTGGTGTATCCCGGAATCCCGGGCAAGCCGTCGTCGCGCACGACGGGTCGGGCGACCCCAGCCCACGCGTCGTAGGCGATCCCGTGACTCGGCATGTCGCGATACGGCCCCGTGAGCCCGTATCCACTGATCGCACAGTAGACGACCGCCGGGTTCGCCTCGCGAAGACGCTCCCACCCGAGGCCTCGGCGCTCGAGCGCCCCCGGGCGCATCCCCTCGACGACGGCGTCGGCACCGCGAACCAGATCGAGATACACCTCGACCGCAGCGGGCTTGCGGAGGTCGAGCGTGAGGCTCTTTTTCCCGCGGTTGAGGTGCCAATGCAGGAGCGAGATGCCGTCCACGATCGGGAAGGCCATTTTGCGAACGTAGTCGCCGCCCGGAGGCTCCACCTTGATGACCTCGGCGCCGAGATCGGCCAAGTGCATGGCGACCCCGCCGGGGCCAAGCAGCGTGCTCTCGATCACGCGCACCCCGGAAAGCGGGGCGGCGGCTTCGGTCTGGTTGGGCATCACCGCCAACAGAATCACGGCCATCACCGCCGGGCAACGCACCCCCCGGGCCGCGGGCGACGCCGCCCCCCACCGGCACCCGACGGCAGGCAGTGCCGCTCACCTTGACGCCGCCGGCACCGTAAGGGACACGACCGGATGAGACAGATCTGGATCCCGAAGGCCGGCGCCCCCGAAGTCCTCGAAGTGCGGGAGACCCCCGACCCCACGCCGAGCGCCGGAGAGGTGCGAATTCGGGTCGAAGCGGCCGGAATCAACTTCGCCGACATCTCCGCGCGCCTCGGCACATACCAGGACTGCCCACCGATGCCCGTCGTCGTCGGCTACGAGGTCGCCGGGCGCATCGACGCGGTCGGCTCGGGTGTGGAGCAGAGCTTCGCGGGCATGGACGTCCTCGCGCTCACCCGGTTCGGTGGATACTCCGACGCCATCTGCGTTCCCACGGCCCAGATTTTCGAGCGCCCGGGCGCAATGGACGCAAAGATCGGTGCCGCGATCCCGGTGAACTACGTCACCGCCTGGCAGCTCGTGGTCGCGATGGGCGGCCTGAAGTCGGGTGAGACCGTGTTGATCCACTCCGCCGGTGGCGGCGTCGGCGTCGCCGTGACGCAGCTCGCGAAGAACATTGGCGCAACCGTGATCGGTACCGCGTCAGCGGGCAAGCATGACTTCATCCGCGCCGTCGGCGTGGACCACTGCATCGACTACCGAACCGAGGACTTCGCGACGCGGGTCCAGGAAATCACGAACGGCCGCGGAGTGGAGCTCGCCCTCGACGCCGTGGGCGGCCCATCGTTCTCGCAGAGCTACGGCTGCCTTGCCCCGACCGGACGTCTCGGAATGTTCGGGGTATCGGCCGGAACGACCGGGAAGGACCAGAACCGCCTCGGCTTCTTGAAGGCGGTCCTGCAAATGCCATGGCTCAAGTTCCACCCCCCGGCGCTCATGAACGCGAACAAGGGCGTGTTCGGCGTCAACCTCGGCCGCATGTGGAACGAGGTCGACCGCCTTCGGCCGTGGATGCAGTCGATCCTCGGACTCTGGACGGACGGTGTCGTGAAGCCCGTCGTCTCCGAAACGTTCCCGTTCGAACAGGCCGCGGCCGCGCACCACTACATCCAAGACCGTAAGAACCAGGGGAAGGTCTTGCTCACGCCATGACGCAGGGCGCCCCGGTGCGCCACCGGGCGCAAACCGCCCCCGCGAGCCCGCCCTCGCCCTTCCACCCGCCGGCGATCGACGTCGATGCACGAACGCTGCGCGCCTACTTCGACGCCACGGGCCGAGGTTCGACCACGCTCCTGCGCAACTACCATCACGAGGATCCCGTCGCGCCAGAACGGCACGCCGATGCGCGCGCGGCGTCCGTACTGATGGCGCTGGTCGACGACGCGTCTCCCCGATTCCTGATGACGCGGCGGCACGAGGCGATCTCGGCTCCTGGGCAGATCTGCTTTCCCGGCGGCACCCGCGACGGCGGAGACCGAGACGCCACCG
>JAJCZO010000149.1 GCA_029262355.1 Deltaproteobacteria bacterium | reverse complement strand
GCCCCTCGACGTCCGTCGCCGCGTCTCGTCTCCTCGGAAGATTGCCTATATTCCTGCGTCGCCGTTCCTTGCGACGAACGCCGATAGACGGCAATCCGTTAACCGTATGTCGACGGCGGTGCACTAGTTTTCACGATCGTTAGGAACCGCGCGCCTTCGATCGCCAGCGCAACCCAAGGCAAGCACTTGTATCTTCAAGGAAAGCGCGAGGGATTCGGCACGATCGAAGGCGCGCGCTTTCACGCGATCGCCAGGGCGGGCATCTCGGCTCACGTACCGCGTGCGTTCGGCGAACGGCCTCGCACCGCCGACATGGTTTTCGGGTTGATGGGCACGCCTGCGGCGGATTCGTCTCCACGTCGCAGGTTTGATGGGCGAAGCGTCGAAGTAGTAGGTCTCGGAGAGGAATCGACCTCGATGGATGCGAACGTCACTCTCTACGGATTTCCTGGATCGCTTTGTTCCCAGAAAGTGCGTCTTGCCTTGGCGGAGAAGCGGGTTCCCTACCGGAGCCGCATCGTCGACATCGAGCTGCGTCTGCAGAACTACGAGCCCTGGTACATGCGGCTCAATCCGCGAGGCGTCGTCCCTACGCTGGTCCACGGAGATCGCGTGGTCACCGACTCGGCTCGCATCCTCCGGTATGTCGACGAGACCTTCGAGGGGCCACCTCTCGTGCCGGACTCGTCGGACGGTCGAGAGCGCATGACCGGTTGGATCGACCAGCAGGACCGCCTACGGATGCGTGAGCTCAGCTACGCGAGCTTCCGGGGCGCGCTCGGGCTTGTCTTGCGCCGGGTGAGCATGCCTCTGCGCCTCTCGAAGTTGCGACGACTGCGCGACGCGAACTCCGACCTCGCCCAGCTCTATCAGGCCAAGATTGACGACGTTCGCGAATGGCGCGCGGCGATCGCGAAGCCGGTGGAGATCGCGGGGATCCGTCGTGAGCTCGAGGTGGTGCTGCGACGTGCCGAGAGACAGCTCGGAGAGTGCACTCACCTCGCAGGTGACGACTACTCTTTGGCCGATGTGGCCTGGACGTGCGTGCTCGCCCGGCTCGAGATGACCGGCTTGGCGCCCTCGCTCTGGGCTGGCGGACGGTCCCCGCGCCTGGAGGCCTATTATGCACGGTTGTGCGCTCGACCGAGCTTCACGAAGGCGGACGTGTGGAACGCGATGCCGCGAGGTCGAGCGCGGCTCGCGCTCATCAGGTCGATTCGAGCCGGCTCTCGCGCCGAAGGACGAGAACGATGACGTGGTCGGGATTCCTGCACGCGACGTGCATACGGTCGTGCGCCCCGACGGAGGTTTCGTGGATCGCTAGCTGAAGGCCACGGGCCCCGAGTTCCGGCCGCGCGGCGTGTTTGTCCGTCACCCCTATGGGCGCTCCTCGTAGCTTCGAGTCGGAAGTTGAGCGAAACTCGACAGTTGGAAGGGAGTTCCCGAGAATGCGAGGAGCGGGACTCGAACCCGCTCTTGCTCGGCGAAAACACGCGTCTTCTCGGGATCGCGTGTGTCGTCACGTGTCATCTGATGGCCCCCTGGTGGCCAGGGAGCTTCGAGGTCTTGGTGTGGCGGCTGGACCCGTGCCCGTCGTCGATCTCGGCGGACGTATCTATATGGACGCAGACCCGCGGCCGGCCTGGCGGCTACCGGGAGCGCTTCAAGGACCTCGTGCCCCTCAGCGCATCGGCTGGCAGACTTGGGAAGAGCGGGGGATCGAGGACTCCGCCGATCGGAGAATCCGGTGTAGTTCCATGGCGGATGCGGCTGATAGCCAGTACGGGGCTCGTCTTGGGACATGCTGCTCACGGCAAAGCTGCGGTGACGGGCGTTGACCTGAGAGCATTGCGGCTCTATCCTGGTTCCAGACCACTTTTTTGGTCAACTGCCATGGCAAAGATCCTTCCCATTTCTACCGTGAAAGCCCAACTCCCTGCGCTCGTCACGGGCGTGGAACAGCGCGAGGAAGAGATCGTCGTAACGCGCAAGGGCAAGCCGGCCGCGGTGCTCGTGAACCACGACGAGTACGAACGTCTGAAGGCGACCGTCGACGTGCTGAGCGACCCCGACCTCATGCGCCAGATACGGCGTAGCCGTGCATTCAAAGAGTCCGGTGAACGCGGCCTCTCTTTGGAAGACGTTTTCGACGAGCCATCCCCCGCCGCGCGCAAGCGCGGCCGTGGATGAGACCGTTTCGCGCGGAGATACCGCCGCACGTCGCGGACGTCGTGCGCCGACTCCCTCCGGACCTGAAGCTGAGCATGCGGAGTGCGATTCGGGCACTTTGTGACGACCCGGACGCGGGGCTGCCCCTGCAGCGCGAGCTGCGCGGACTCTGTCGTTATCGGGTTCGGCGCTTTCGCATTGTGTATGAGCTCGATCGGCGACGTCGCGTTCTTCGGATCGTGGCGGTCGGAGCGAGGCGAGACGTCTATGAAGCGGTTGCCAGGCTGAGGAAGGATCGGAAGAGGAGATAGCGCCACGACCCTCGCCGGCACGTCGATCCGCAGGGGAGTCTCTGGTGCTACCCGGAAGCGGCCAGCCCGAGTTCCAGAAGATGAGAGCCTTCGAGGCCTCCGTTACCCCAACGGTTACCCCAATTCTGATTCAATTGGGCGATGACGACGAAGAAGAGCCACGGAACTCAACGAGTTCCGCAGCTTCTCAAGGGATTGGTCGAAATGCGAGGAGCGGGACTTGAACCCGCTCCTGTCCGGCAGAAACGCGAGTCTCTTCGGGGTCGCGTGCGTCGTCACGTACGATCACGTGTCCACTGACGGCCTCCCTCCGGGGGCAGAGGGCTTCGGGTTTCGGGTGTGGTCGCCGGGGCCACGGGCGTCCTCAATCCGGCGGCAACGAGCACCTTGTCCCTGGCGCTCCCGAGACCGAGGCCGAGCAGGGCCAGGCAGTCGGGGGAGGAACGAGAGAGAACGCTTGCCGCTATCGACGGGTAGCGTTGCTACCCACCTCGGTGAGTTCGGACCCGGTGGTCTGCACCAGGAGGCTCGGCGCCGAACGTCAGCCGTGGGTCGCCGCGGCCATGCGCTTCAGTGTCACCCGGTCGACCTTGCCCGTCGCGTTCTCCGGCATCTGTGCGAGGAACTCGATGATCTCCGGAGCCTTGTAGCCCACGCGCGCGCGGGCGAACTCGATCAGGGCCTGCGAGGTGGGCCGCGTCGCCCCCTCGAGCAGGCTGACGTAGGCGCGCACGTTCTCGCCGTGCACCAAGTCGTGCACGCCCACCGCACCGGCGCTGGCGATCGCGGGGTGCGCGAGGAGCGCTTCCTCCACCTCCTGGGGACAGATGTTCGAGCCGTCGTGCACGATGATCTGCTTACGGCGCCCGCAGAACCAGAAGTAGTCGTCCGCGTCCGCCCGCATGACGTCCCCGGTGTCGAGCCAGCCGTCTCGGATCGTCTCTTCGGTCGCCTTCGGATTCCCCCAGTATTCGACCATGTTGCTCCGCGACCGGACCCATAGGCGCCCTTCTTCGTCGGTCGGCAGCTCGCGGCCCTCCTCGTCGCGGATCGACAGAGAGAATCCAGGTGCTGCAGTGCCGATGGAGCCGATCTTGTTGACGCCGCCGACCGGATTGAGCGTCGCCATGCCGATCTCCGACATCCCGTAGCCCTCGTCGATCGGGAAGCCGGCGACCTCCGTGAATTCGCGCTCGAGCTCCGCGGGCACCTTGTCCCCACCCGAGCAGCACAGTCGCACCGACGCGAAGTCCTCACGGGTGGCGCCGTGTTCGTGCACGAGTGCGATGAGCGCCGCGGGCAGCATGAACAGAATGGTGGGCCGGTGCTCGTGCAGGAGCGGTAGGATCTCCGCGGCGTCGAAGGTGCGCGCGACTAGGACCCGCGCACTTCCGGCGAGCGCCGAGAGCGAGAGAGCCCACCCACCGGCGTGGGAGATCGAGGAACCCGGCAGCATCACGTCGTCGGAAGTCAAGCCAAAGACCTCGACCGAGCTCGCGATCAGCCATCCCAACGTCTCGAACGAGTGGGTGACCCCCTTCGGCTTGCCGGTGCTGCCCGAAGTGAAGAAGAGAATCGCAGGGTCGTCGGACGCGGGGATGGGGAGCTCGTGGCGCGCCGGCGACCGCTTGATCAGCTCCTCGACCCGCGGGGTGCGTCCGTCGGCGGCCCCGTAGCGAATCACGCCGAGCGGGAGGCGTCCGGCCAGCTCGCTCGCGGCGAGGTCGTCGTCGCGCTCGGCGTGGGCGACGAGTAGGGATGGCTCGGCGACGCGGAGCGCGTGATCGATCTCCGGAGGCATGTAGCGATAGTTGAGAGGCGTGGCCGCTACCCCCGCCTTGGCGCAGCCGAGGTAATGGATGAGCAGGACGTTGCGGTTGGGCAGGAGAGACGCGACCCGGTCCCCCGGCCGCGCGCCCAGGTCGAGCAGGTTCGTCGCGTAGCGCGTGCTCGCCTCGTCGAGCTCACGCCAGGTGTAGCGGGACTCACGCGAGGCCAGGGCGATATCGTCCGGTGCGTGCTCCAGCCCGGGCCGGAGGAGGTCGTGCAGAGCCACTGGCTTCGCGACGGGTTTCCCTGTGATGGGCGTTGGATTCTCCTAGCGGCTAGCCGACCGGCGTGGAGCCGCTCCCCCACACCATGCCACGACGGATGTCCGTCACCCTGGTCCGTCTCGTCGTAGGAGGTGGCGCCATTGACACGATCGGCCGATCTTGCCAGTCGCTGCTACGCATCGCAACACCGCGCCGGCATCGTACGGCTGTCGCCACCTCGAGTCCCCTCGAGCGAGAGCGGAGTCAGAACCGATGAGGTATTCGGTTTCATTGGTTGACGAGTTGACGCACGCCCATCGGCGCGGAGCGTCGGTGGTTGGGTTCCGAAATGCGAGGAGCGGGACTTGAACGCGTTCCTGCTCGGTGGAAACACGCGTCTTTTCGGGGTCGTGTGTGTCGTCACGTGCCACCACGAGCCGTCTGACGGCCCCAAGGGGCCAGGGATCGCACGGTGAAGCGCTACCGAGTTCAGGTCGGGCGCGCCGAGCGAGCCGCCGAGCTTCGTGGGTGAAGTCGAGCGTGGGAAGTTCAACGCGAAGAAGGCTTCGCGCGCGCCGGGGTGTCTGCGAGCGTGCACTCCCATCGGCCGCGTGAGGAGTACACGGCGCGCGCAAACGGGACGTCTTCACGCGGCCGCACGATCCGTGCGATCGAATCCGTGTCCCCGGGGTCGTGAAGCGCGAGCATGCGTTCGTAGACGTGCAGGACGTCAAGACACATCGAGTCCGTCAGCGCGTCCTCTGACCCGATCGCGACCTCGACCGCGTAGAATGTCGAGTTGCCGACTCCGGTCACGGAAAGTGCGCGCACCCGCCCGTCCTCGGATGCGACGCGTTCGAAGGCCTCTTTCGTCGCTCGCTCGTGCAGGTGGGCCGAGACGCTGGGCCACAAAGCGAACACGACGCCGACGGCCAACGCGCCAGAGACCGCTGCACGGCGGGCCCACCGGGTGAGGAGGAGGCTCAACGTGAGTGCCCATCCGAGATCCACCAAGGGGAACAGGATGAACGGGATGCGGTGCCAGCGCCCTCCGCCGTAGATCAGGTCGAGACTCGCGCTGGCGATCAGCCCGAGCAGCAACCCAATGCGAAGACGCAGAACTTGGCTCGGCTCCCAGTCCCACGAGCGCCAAGTGGCCCAGGCAAGCGGGATCATCGTCGCCAAATGCGCGAGCGCCCAGCTCAACGGCAGTGGATACGCATACTCCACGAACACGTCGCTACGCCCCCATAGGCTCGGGTAGCGAAACTCGACTGCCAGCGCTCCCGCGGTCCAGTTCACGGCGACCAGGAAGAAGAGGGTGTTCAGTACCCGAAGCTGCGTACGCCCGGTCAAGAGTAGTCGTCGTTCCAGGGCGAGAGCCTTCCGAGGCCGTCGATGTCGCAATCGCAATGGGGAGACACCTTACGCTTCTCGTACAGCTCCCCAGAAGACTGAAGTTCCGAAGGCCCTCGAGAACTTCGGTGACGTGGCGTCGGATCGTTACCCCGGGGCGAAGCGCCCGCTCCACGAGGTCGCCTCAATCGGCGATCCTCACATCGACTCGACAGGTGGTGCCGACTGCGGCCGCCTGGACACGACATTTGCCGGCCGCCAGGCTCGTAATGCGACACCGACTGTCGTTGCCGAAGTCACCACCAACCATGTCGAGGGTGGTCGAGCACTTTTCGTTTGGGTCGAGGTACTCGTATACGGCGATGTCGTACGTACCAGCGGCATCGTTGCCCGCACGACTAGAAGGCCCTGTCCGGTCGAAGTCGAATCTGTCCCCGCCGGCAATTCGTAGCGTCTTGTGCCCGCGATCGTAATCCACATCCACGCGATGAGCCTTCCCGGTAGCGTTCTCGACGTGGATCTGAGGCACCGCGACACGGACCTGGCTCTGAGGAGAAGTGGTGGCGTTCGTCTCCGAATCACCACAGGACGTCAGGCACAGGAGGGCGGCAACCGAAGTCGCGATGACACGCATCGTATTCTTCCCTTCTCGTAGGGCTCTGCCCATGCGGCTGCGTTCGAGCAGATCCGGCTTCCTTGTGACTCGTTCAGTCAGAGTTAGTCGTTGATCGTCACCGTGGCCGTGCAGGTGTTTCCCGAGGTCTTGGTTTCAACCGTGCAGGCTGTGGTTTGCGTGGCGGTGGCTTCGCACTTCTGCACATCCGAGTCGAAGTCCCATGTGACCGTCACGGAGATTTCCGTCTCGCAGTAGCTCTCGTCGCTATCGTGCGCATACACGTAGACGTCGAACGTGGAATCGTTGTCCACGAGAAGATACGCCGTCGTGCTGAACTCGAACTCCCAGTCGTCTCCAGCATCGATGGTTCGGTACTTGAAGTCACTGTCGCCGTTGTTGGCGTACTCCAGATCGATGTCGTGACTCTGATCGTCCTCGTTGTACACGTCGATGTCGACGCTAGCGGAATACGCCCACGCTGAACCGGCCGTCACGGCCAGACAGAGGAGGGCCGAGGCGGCAACGATGGAAACGCGCATGCAATCCTCCCTTTCCAGTTCTCGTTGTCAGTGTCGGCTAACGGATTCCGAAACTTGAAGGGCCCGCGCGGAAGAAGAGCTGGCGGGGCGACTTCCTGGCTCTTGCCGGGTCGCTGCCAGACTTCACGCTTCCGCCAGAGCCGGGCCCGATCGACGGCGTTCCGGAACTCGACTGATTGAAGTATCTCCTCGATGCGAACGCCTGCGTCGACTACTCGAACGGGCGTTACCCGCCCGTGATCGAGCGGATCAAGGCGACTCCGCCCGAGGAGTTGTGCTTGAGTTCCGTCGTGATTGCAGAGCTTCGCTACGGAGCCGAGCGGAGCGGGCAAAAGCGCGAGAACCATTCCCGCATCGATGTTTTCGTCGAGGCAATCCGCTGCATCGATTTCGACCCTGATGCTGCAATCGCGCATGGGGGTGTACGCAGCCAGCTAGAAGCGAAGAGAGGCCCGATCGGGCCCAACGATCTGTTGATCGCTTCTCACGCCCTCTCTCAGCGGCTCGTAGTCGTTACCGACAACGTTCGCCAGTTTCGACGCGTCAGGGGGCTCCGCGTCGAAAACTGGCGGCGGCCCAGTCGCGGGAAATAGCTGATCTGATGACGCAGGCCTACGGCCCGCTGAGGCCAGCTAGATCGTCGACTCCATCGACTGACACCACTCGCCGGTCCGGCCGATTCCCGTCCGAACTCTCGCGGCGGTGTCGTTCGAACGTTCGACCTGCGTAGAACGAGACCATTCGCAGAAATTGCCGCGCCGCCTCGCCAATTCGCTAGGACCGCGGTTCGCTGCGTGAAAGCGTTCGCGCGACCGAGAGGCGACCGCGCTCCGCCGGTGGAGCGGCGCGGGGCTGGTCGCCTCATGAACCTTGATCGAACGACCTGCACATGGTGGAAATTCTGATGCGCATGAGCCAGCGAACGACCCGGATCTCTTCAGGCGAGCCTGCGATGCTCGATTCCAAACGACGACGACGGCGGCGAGCGGGCACCGCCAGCATCGCGCTGGCGCTGGTGTCCTTCCTCACGATCCTCGCGTTCTCGCCAGCCAATGCGACCGCAGCGGATTGCCTTCCCGGCGAGTACCTCGACGGCGCGGTCTGTACTCCGTGCGATCCCGGCTCCTTCTGTCCGGGTGACGACACCCAGACCGAGTGCACGCCGGGGACCTTCTCGAGTGTGCCGGGCAGCGTCTCTTGTCTCGCGTGTCCGCCGGGTAAGTCGCAGCCCGCCCCAGGGGCGACGAGCTGTGTCGATTGTGCCGTGGGGACCTACTCCGACCTCGAGGGTAGCGCGCTCTGCCAGGACTGCCCGGCGGGAACGTCGCAGCCCTCGACCGGCGCGAACAGCTGCGTCCCGTGTGCGGCCGGCACGGCGCAGGTGCTCTCCGGGCAGGCTACGTGCAGCGACTGCGCGCCGGGTTCGTTCACGAGCATTTCGGGCAGCGTGACGTGCCAGGATTGCCTGGCCGGGTTTTCCCAGTCCTCGCCTGGGTCGACGAGCTGCGCGCCGTGCGCGGAAGGGACGTCCGCTGCCGATTCCGCGAGCACCGAGTGTACGCCGTGCTCGCCCGGCACGTCTCAGCCCGATGCAGGATCGGCGAGTTGCATCGACTGTAGCGCCGGCCAGTTCCAGCCTGCGCCTGGTTCCCTTAGCTGCCTCGACTGCGGCCTCGGCGAAGCTTCCGGCGGGGCCGCGACCGAGTGCATCCAATGCACCGCCGGAAAGTTCGCCGCCACCCCCGGCAGCAGCACCTGCCTTGACTGCCCTCCCGGGACTTCCCAGCCTGGCGCCGGTGCGTCGTCGTGCATTGCATGTGCCGTCGGACGCTCCGCGAGCGGGTTCGGGAATGCAGAGTGTACGGCGTGCGCCGCCGGCGAATTCCAGCCGGACACGGGGCAGTCCGAGTGTCTGGGATGTGCCGCAGGCACGTTCTCCGCGGGCACGGGGAGCGCGACGTGCACGGACTGTGCTGTGGGCACGTCGCAGCCGGCCACCGGTCAGAGTAGCTGCGTCGACTGCGCGGCAGGAGAATTCGCGAGTGTGCCGGGGAGCGCATCGTGCCTCGAGTGCCCGTTCGGGACGGCGAGCGGGCCCGCCGCGCCGATGTGTGCGGAGTGCCTCCCGGGTGAGTTCGCCGACATGACGGGCTCAGAGTCGTGCCAGCCCTGTCCCGCGGGGACGTTCACACCCGTCTCGGGATCTCCGAGTTGCGCGGCTTGTGATTGCGACGATGCAGACGCATGCACCTTGGATTCGTGCGATGGCGTCAGCGGCGCGTGTTCCCACGCACCGAACCCCGCCTGCGCACCCCCGGTCCCGTCGATCGACTTCAGTGGGCTCGTGGCGTTGTTGCTCGCGCTCGGCTTGAGTGGTGTCTGGGCGCTTCGGCGTTACGCCGCGAGGTGACGGAGAGAGGAGCGATGATCGGGAGCCCTTCGGTAGCCGCAAGGGGTCAATCCCGCCAGCCCGCTCCTGGCATGCTGCGGAGCATGAATTCGTCGAACAGGGGTACGGTGAAGGCTGTGTCGCCGTGGCTCGGGCTCCAGACCAGGCCTTCCTCCGGCGCCTCGGGACGCGAACCCCAACGTGGGTCGCGAAAACGCTGAAGAATCGCGGATTGAAGTAGGCCAGCGAGACGAGCCGATTCTCAAGTTGTAAAGACAACTTGACATATTGAGAGGCAGCACCCAGAGTCTGGGCAGGATGCTGAACCAAGCCTCGCCGATGCCCCTGTACCAACAGCTGGCCGACCGCCTGAGCGCGGCGATCCGCCGGGGCGACTACCCCGTCGGTGAACGCATCCCCTCGGAGCATGCCCTGGCCGCGCGCTACCGCGTGGGCCGCCCGACCGTGCGCCAGGCGACCGAAGTACTCGTTCGGCGCGGCGCCCTGTCGCGGCGGCGCGGTTCGGGCACCTTCGTTACCGGCCACCCCCGGGAGCTGGCTGCCTTCTCGATGGCCGGCACCGCGGCCTCCTTTCGAGATCAGGGCCTGTCGGTGGACACGCAACTGCTCGAAGGGGTGGGCGCGCGCAGCGTGCCCGCCGACGCAGGCGACAACCCCTTTCGAGGCGAGAAGGCGCTCTTCTTTCGTCGCCTCACCCGCACCGAGGACGGCCCGGCCTTACTCGAGGAAACCTACCTGGATCCGGAGCTCTTCGGCGAGCTCCGACAGGTGGAGCTGGACGGACGGTCGCTGTCGGCCGCCATCCGTGAGCACTACCGCACGGAGCCGACCGGCGGTCAGCAGCTGTTCCAGGTGGCAACCGCAAGCGGCGCTCGCTCGACCGCCCTCGAGCTGTCCGCGGGCGCACCGGTGCTGTTGATCCGCAGACACCTGCACTTCCCGCACGGCGATAGCGCCGTCTACTCTGAACTCTACTGTCGCACCGACCGCATCGTCCCTTGCCAAGACCTCGGAGACGCCTGATGCAAGAGCGCGGCTACTACGACCGCTTTGGCGGCGCTTACCTGCCAGAGATTCTGGTAGCCACGTTCGACGAACTGGAAGCAGCGTTCATCGAAGCGCGAAGGGATCCCGCATTCTGGAAGACCTACGCCGATCTGATGAGCAGCTACTCCGGCCGACCGACGCCGCTGACCTTCGCGGAAAACCTGACGCGGCAATTCGGCGGCGCGCGCATCTACATCAAGCGCGAGGACCTCAACCACACCGGGGCTCACAAGGCCAACAACGTCATGGGCCAGGGCTTGTTGGTCAAGGCAATGGGCAAGCGCCGCGTGATCGCGGAGACGGGCGCCGGGCAGCACGGCGTGGCGACCGCCACGATGGCAGCCAAGTTCGGCTTCGACTGCACGATTTACATGGGCGAGGTCGACGTGCTGCGGCAGCGGCCCAACGTCTTTTGGATGGAGCGTCTCGGCGCGACCGTGGTGCCGGTCAAGGACGGCAGTCGGACACTCAAGGATGCCATCAACGAGGCGTTCCGCGACTGGGTCACGAACATGGACAGCACCCACTACGTGCTCGGCACCGCCTGCGGTCCGCACCCGTTCCCGACACTGGTGACCTACTTTCAGTCGATCATCGGGCAGGAGGCCCGCAAGCAGGTGCTCGAGGCGACCGGTCAGCTGCCCAAGCGGGTCTACGCCTGCGTCGGAGGCGGCAGCAACGCCATGGGCCTGTTCAGCGGATTTCTGGACGACCGAGAGGTCGAGCTGATCGGTGTCGAAGCCGGAGGCGACGGGTTGGGCACCTCGCGTCACGCGGCACGTCTGGCGGGCGACGACGCCTCGGTTGGCGTGGCCCAGGGATACAAGACTTACTTCCTGCAGGACGCCGACGGGCAGATGCGCGAGACCCACAGCGTCGCCGCGGGTCTCGACTACGTGGGCGTCTCACCCATCCTCGCGCACCACAAGGAGAGCGGGCGCGTGCGCTTCGAGGCCGCCACCGACGCCCAGGTGGTGGACGCCCTTGCGCTCTCCATGAGGCAAGAGGGCCTGATCCCCGCGCTGGAAAGCTGCCACGCCTTCGCCCAGGCCTTCGCCGAGGCGGGGCAGCTCACACCGGAGGACGTGATCCTCATCAATCAATCCGGCCGCGGCGACAAGGACATCTTCACGGTCGCCGATGCCTTTGGCGACCCGGCCTGGGAGCAGTTCATCAAGGACAAAGCGCGGCAGTACGGTGCTTGAGCAGTACCTGAAGCAACGCAAGCAGGAGCGCGGCGTCCTGCTGATGACGCACATCGTGCTGGGGTACCCGAACTTCGACGACTCGCTGCGGC
>JAJCZO010000148.1 GCA_029262355.1 Deltaproteobacteria bacterium | reverse complement strand
TCCCGCCTTACGGGGCCCCGGGCATCTGGCAGCTCGACGTCTTCCTCGAGCAACAGGACGCACCGGAGCCGATCGCGGGCGCGCGCGTCGCGGTCTCGGTGAAGCACATGAATCCGTGATCGATTCTGGCAGGCGGTTACGAAGCCTCTCGGCCGGGCTTCACCACTTCCCAACCCACGAGACGGAAGGCTTCGATCATTCGGCCGCCGCCCGTCACCGCCCGCATTGACGCCAGTTCCCTCATCCGTGATCGTAGCGCAGATGGCTGAGGGGAATTCGGGCGCCGCGAGCGCGGCCACGCTCGTACGCAACCGGCCCGAGCCTCTGGGCGCTACCGACATCTGGCTCGGGCTCGCGGTGGCCGCCGTCGCGGTGGCGTTTCAATGGCCCATTCACGACCGTTGGCTCAGCCTGCAGGACGAAGGCTACATCCTCGCGATCGCCGACGACTTGAACCGAGGCAAGGTCCTCTACCGCGACGTGACGAGCGACGCGCCGTTTCCCGGCGCGTTCTACCTTCTCTCCTGGTGGTTCCAACTCACGGGCCCGTCGGTCGAGAGCACGCGCATCCTCGCGATGGGCGGTTTCGCGCTTTACTGCACCGCAATCTTCCGAATCGGCCGCGAGATGTTGTCGCGTCGCTGGTGCCTCGGGGTGATCGTCGCCCTGCTCTGTTACCGCGTCTGGGCGTTTCCCCATTGGCACATCTACAGCTACTCACTCGTCTCCGCCGCCTTCATGACGACGGCCGTCGCCCTCGTGTGCGTCTATCGCCGAACACGGGGGCTGGGGTTCCTCGTAGCGGCGGGGCTGTGTGCCGGAATCGGCATCATGAGCAAGCAGAACTACGGCCTCGCTGTCACCGGTTCGCTCGGGCTCGCGCTGTTGATCTTCCCGTGGCTCGACCCTGCGCGGCGACCGGGCTTGCTGCGCACCCTCATCCCGGGAGCAACCTTGGGCCTCGCCGCCCTCGCGATCGTCGTTCCTTCCATTCTCTGGTTCGCGTGGCAGGGCGCACTCGACAACATGATCGACCAAACGTGGGTCTTCCCGTTCACACTGATGGATAAGCTCCACTTCACCGCGCTTCCCGACCTCTGGCCGCTGTGGGGCCAGGACGCGGGCTTGCGGGCCGAGATCGGCAGCTACTTCCCTGCCATCCTCGCAACACTCTGGTGGTACCCTTGCCCGGGTTGCTTCGTCAGTGAAATGAGCCGGGGGCCGCTCTACCAGGACACCGCGTTCTGGGATGTGACACTCAAGCTCTTTTACTGGGCGCCAATCCTCTCGTACTCCGCCGCGACCGCGCTCTGGGGAACGAAAATCGTGCGACGGCGAATGCGGGGCGGGGACGCGGATGACTCCGAGCGTCGGCTCCTGCTCCTGGCCTTCGCGGGTGGGTTCTTGATCGCATTCAACAAGCCCCGGGACTGGGTGCACCTCATGATGGTGTACCCCCCGAGCATTGCGCTGGGAGCCGTTCTGCTCTCCGACACCATGCGCACCTTGCCGCGTCCGGCGCGGCAGCTCACGGCGACTTTCACGGCATTCGCCATGGCGTGCACTCTCGCGCTCTCGATCGCGCTGATGATCGACCTGCGCCACCGCATCGACTGGCCCCTCGAGATGCCGCGCGGCGGGGTCTACAGCGACCCTCAGAACGGCCCGATCATCCAAGACGTCGTCCACTACATGGACGTCATGGCTCCCGCCGGTCAGCCCGTGCCGGTGTATCCGGTGCAGCCGATGTTGGGATTCCTGGCCGGGCGCGCGACGGCCGGCGGCTACTATGTCGTGTGGCCGTCGCAGAACGAGGGCCGCGACGCGAAGATCATCGCCGACATCGAAAACAAGGAAGTCTCACACCTCATCTACAGCGTGTCGCAATACTCCCACCTCGGGCCTTTTCAAGAGAACGCGCCAGAGCTGTTCGATTACCTCGTCGAGAATTTCGAGATCGAGCGTGTGTTCTCGCGCGAGCCTCACGGACCAATCGTCGTGGCGCTCCGCCGGAACCGGTTCCAGAGAGAGCCCCTCCCGATTGCGCTGTCCCACCGGCTACCGCACGACATCAAGGGCGCCGCTTGGGAGAAATGGCCGTTCGGCCAGGTTCTCACGCACCCGGTAGGTAAGAAAATCCGGTTTCCGATGTCCGTACCCGAACGCCAGACGATGTTGGCGTTCGAGTGGGGGATCAACCCCGATCGCTGGCTCGGGCTGACCGGCGGGCCCTTCACGTTCCGCGTCACGATCCGCGACGCGTTCAACCCCGCCCGCCTGGTCGTGTTCGAAGAGGAGCTCGACCCCGCCATGGTCGTCGAAGATCGCGCGTGGCACCGCGCAGGCATCGACCTCTCGGCGTACGCCGGCAAAGCGCTGTTCGTGAATCTCTCGGTCGACTCCGAACGGCACGAACCCTTCCCCGATAGCCTCGTGGGATGGCACAATCCGCGTTTCGTCCCCCGCGGCACGCGCATCCTGCCACCTCAGTCGCCTCACGTAGACGGATAGAGCTCGGGCAGAACGGCAGGCGCCTCTCGACGCCGCGTCCGAAGCTGCGCCCGAGCCGCACGAAACTCCTGCCAAAAACGTGCACCGTCGAACGCATCGGCACCCGGAGCGTACAGGCTTCGATCGAGCTTGGCGGCCTCGGCCTCGAAGTCTGCGTGACCGAGCCGCCTCGCAATCATCCGCGGGTTGGCCGGCGCACCCACCCCATAGTGCGCGCGCGCCCAGCGTATCAATGCGTCGTGGGCTGCCGCACCGTCGTTTGCACGACTGGCGGCTTGCACATGCCTTACCAGAGTGCGCTCATCGGGCACCGTGGCGATCGGCCCATCGGTCCGGCGCCTCCGGCTCGCGTACGCAAGCCCACCTCCGGCTGCAACCAGGAGAGCGGCGAGAACCCCGAACGGAGCCAAGCTCTCGAGCTCGAACGAACCCACAATCGGGTCCGCGGGCTCGTGCCCCGCGGCATCGGCAATCGTCGAGGCTCTCGTCGGTGCACTCGCAGCCTCTGGAACCGAACCTTGACCCGAAACGCCCAACGCCGGCAGAACTTCGATGACGCGCTCCGGCAACCTCGCCCTGCGCTCGACTCCGTCCTGCGCATCCCACCACGCGATCTCGACCGCCGGGAACACCACCTCGCCTGCCTGCGACGGCACGAGTGCGACCGTCTGCTCTCGCACGGAAACAATCCCTTCTTCGGTGGGGAGCGTACCGTCGCGTGAGCCCTCGTCATAACTCCGCACACCCGGAGGGCTCGGAATGACGAACGCGGGGAGCTGTTCGGCCGATGCACCAAGTGCGCGCAGCACGACGGTACGCTGCACCGCCTCGCCCACCCGGAAGGATGGCGCGGCCGGCTCGAAGGACTCGCCCAGCTCGACGTGCTTTGCCGGAAGGAACCATCCTTCGGTCGCTCCGTCCGGGCGCGCCTGGACGTCGATCTCGATCGCGTTCGAACGCACGCGAACCTGCCGGCCCGGGTTCATCATCTGGTCGAACAACGACGAGCCCCGGCCCGAGCGCCCAAGCATGCCCGCGGACGGGTCCTGGCCACCGAAGAAGTCACCAAACGGGGACCTCGCCCGAGCAGCTGGATCATCGACCCGCGCCTCGAGTGTCACCGGGGCGACCACCGTCTTGCCACTGGACTGCGGTGTGATCGCGTACTCCCGCTCATGCACGCGGTACCGACGGCCATTCACCGTCTCCTCGTACGAGCGACCTTCGCCGATCGGTGTCACACGCGCGTTCGCCGCTCGCGGTTCGGTCAATCCGCCCCCACGAATGCCGATCCCGTCGTACACCTTTACCGAATACCGCACCTCCCCCTGAACGTAGGGAGCCGTCTGGTCGACGGTGCTCTCGACGAAGAGATCCGGTGCATCCGCTCGACTTGGGGGAGGCCCGGCCTCGGCGACGCGGAGCCGCAGAGGCTCGCTCGACATCGGTCCCGCATGGATGGCTGGCACGAGGAGTTCTCCCGTCGTGCGCGGCAAGAGCGTTACGGTCCAGTCGATACTCGCCTCTCGTCGCCCGTTCACGATCTGGAGACGCTGGCTCTGCTGCGTGCCCAGAACCTCGAAGTCCTTCTGGAGCACAGAGAGATCCGGGGCCACCATCGAGCCGGCCGCTGGGGCGCGAAGCTGAAGGTGCACTCGTTCGCCTTCGCGGACGACAGAGTGCCCGAGCTGGGCCTGAAGACCGGCCGCCGAAGCGGCCGTGGTCACGAGCGTGAGCGCCGTGACGAGGGCGAGGGTTCGAATCCGACTCACCACCATGGGTTGGTTCCTCCTTGCTGCACGAGCTGCCGCTGTTGGCGCGCGAATCGCTTCTCGGCGTACTTGCGATGGATCTTGGCGCGCAGGAGACCGGCCGGGTCATCCGGGATCTGGCGAAGCATCTGCTCGTGCGCCTGTCGTTCCTCGGTCATCGGCTCCGAAGGACCTGCCGCGGCCATCTGGGAGCCGGGCTGGGGCGCCTCTTCGCCTGGGGGCTCGCCATCGAGCGCTTCGTTCATCGGCTCGCTCAGCGAGTTCGACCCATCACCCTCCTCGGGCTCCTGGTGTTGCGCGTACTTCTCTTGCGACGGCTCGGACTCCTCGCCCGGGGTGCCGCTCCGCGCCTGCGACGAGTGCCGTTCGCTGGACTCTTCGGAGTCGGCCGACCCGGCCTGCTGGTCCGTACCCGACGCATCATCGGTGCCGTCTTCACCAGCATTTTCGGCAGATGCCTGCTCGGACCCCGCGTCCTCTTGCTCGGAGCCTTCCCCCGGAGACGACGAGGCGCTCTCCTGCGAGGAATCACCCGAGTCGTTCTGCTCGGATTCGTCGCCGTCGCCAGACTCGGATTGCGATTGCTGCTGCTGGTCCTGCTCCGAGCCTTCGCTGTCCGCGGACTGTTGTTGCTCCTGCTGTTGTTGCTCTTGCTGCTGCTGTTGCTTCAGCAGCTCCTCGACCAGGTCACGGTTGAATTTCGCGTCCTCGTGATCAGGCGTCACCGCGAGGACCTCGTCGTACGCCGCGATTGCCTCTTCGAGCGCGCCCGTTCTCGCCAGAGAGTTGCCGAGATTGTAGCGGTTCGTGTGGCCATCCAACGCCGCGAACTGGGCCTCCGCGCTCTCGTAGTCCCCCTCCTCGTAGTCCGCAGCGGCACGCCACTCGGGCGACTCAAAGAGGTCGGACGCCGCCGCCGCATCGCCTGCCTCGAGCGCGGCCGCTCCTTGCTGGTCGCGAGTCTTCCAGAGATCTTCCCAGAGGCTGGCGCGCGCGGGCTGCGGGGCGCCGAGGGCGAGCACTAGGAGCGCCGCGGCAAGCCAGCCCCGCCGGAACGCGAACGGCGCGAGGAGGACCGGCAGGAAGAGAAGGTAGATGCCGGCATCCTTCCAGATCTCGACGTCGGCGCTCCGAAGCGTGCTCTCGTCCACCTCCGTCGCGGACAAGGACTGCGCTACAAGGACGTTCAGATCCGCTTCTCCTGCGGTAACGCGTGCAAAGCGACCATCCCCGGCCGCGGCGACCGTCTCGAGCTCATCGGTCGGCAACCGGGCAAGGAAGATCTCGCCTGCCGCCGTGCGCGCAAGTCCACCTCGGCCGTCAGGGAGCGACGTCCCCTCCTCGGTACCGACGCCGAGGACCGAGACGACCCGACCACTCGCGGCGGCACGCGCGGCTGCGGCCCGGGTCGCGGCCGGGTCGTCGCCGGCCGAGTCGGTGAAGAGAACGATGCGTCCTCCTGGAACACCAGCCTGCTCGAGCAATGCGACGGACTGCTCGATTGCCCGGTCGGGGCGACTGCCTCGGCCCGGCATGATGTCGCTCGTCAACGTCGGCACCATCTCACCGATCACGCGAGCATCATCGGTGAGAGGAGACGCGACGAAGGGTTCGTCGGAGTAGATGACGAGTCCTACCTGGCCACCGGCGTTCCGTGCGAGAACATCTTGCAGTTTGTACCGAGCACGCGCGAGCCGCGACGGAGTGACGTCCTGGCCGTCCATCGACGCGGACATGTCGAGTGCCACCACGATCGGCTCGAGCGTCTGGGTCGTCGGCTGCGGCACACGTTCCCAGCTCGGCCCCGCCATCGCGAGAACTGCTGAGAGCCAGCCAACACCAAGCAACCAGAAGGGCCAGCTCTCCCTGCCCCCATCCGCCGGCAATGCCAGGTGGCGGAGCAGATGGGCATCGACGGCGTCCCGCCACGCGCTGCCCTGGCCCGCAGCACGCACCGCATGCCAGAGGACCACGGCGGCCGGCACGAGCGCCAGGAACCACAAAGGCCGTTCGAAGTGAAAGTCGGTCGGGATCATCATGCCACCTCGGAGACCGCCGTTGCGGCCTCGCGTCCGGAAGAGCCAAGTGCACCCCAGGGGCGGACCTCCGCGAAACCCAGCCCAAGGCTGAGGGCGAGTGCGACGCCGAGCGGCCAGTGGAATAGGTCCTTCACGGGCCGCACGTAGACGGGTTCGGCGACCGCCGGCTCGAGACGATCGATCTCGCGATAAACATTCGCGAGGCCTTCGATGTTCTTCGCGCGGAAGTACGCACCTCCCGTGAGATCGGCGATCTCGGACAGGGCTCGTTCGTCCAGATCTGCGGATGGGTTCACAAGGCGATTTCCAAACGCCGTTCGCATCGCGATCTGATCGGCGCCGACACCGATGGTGTAGACGCGAATCCCTTCCGCAGCGGCGATACGAGCAGCCTCAATGGGGTCCAGAGCACCCGCATTGCTGGCGCCATCGGTGAGCAGAACGAGCACTCGGCTCTCCGCCGGACGATCGCGAAGTCGCTTCGTCGCGATGCCGATCGCATCGCCGATTGCCGTTTCCTCACCCGCGAGGCCGATTTGCGCCTCGTCGAGCAGAGTCTGCACGGTCGGCCGGTCGAACGTGAGCGGCGCCTGGAGGTAGGCGCGCGTACCGAACAATACGAGGCCGACCCGATCCCCCTCACGACGTCCGATGAAGTCCTCGGCGACTTCCTTCACGACCGTCAGGCGATCCGCAGTGCGACCGCCCAGCGTGAAGTCCTCGCGCGCCATGCTGCCCGAGAGATCGACAGCCAGCATCAAATCTCGCCCTTCGGCGGGAAGCGCGACGGGCTCACCGACCCACACCGGGCGCGCCACCGCCACGACGAGGCTGACCCAGCCTAGGGTCATGGCGGCGAGCAACGCCCGGCGCCCGAGCGTGGCCGGGAGGGACCCACCACGCATCGAGGCGACAGAGTCGAAGAACGGAACGCGCAGCGCCCCCGCACGTGTCTGCGGGGCCGCGGAAAGAAAGCGGCGCACGATCCACGCAAGCGGGACGAGTGCGAAGGCCCAGGGCCATGCGAAGTCCATCATGTGTTCCACCGAATCCAGCTGCGAGCCGCAGCGAGTACGCTAGCGTTCGAGGCATTCCCGCCTTCGAGGTCGAAGGACGCGGTGCCCGGCGGTGCGTAGGGTGCGAGCGCCAGCAGGCGCCCCATGTCCGTGTCGACCGTCGCACGGCGACGCTTACCGTGCGGACTCGTCTCGGAGAGAAACTCCTGCCAGGCTGTCCCGTGGAGACTCGCGACCCGCGTCCGACCGAAGCGACGCAGGGCGACCCGCCGCAGCAGCGCCGAGACCGACATCGCGAGCAGCTGAAGGTCGCCGGGGACACCCTCCAGGGCGTCGAGTTCGCGGAGTGCGTGATGCGCCAGACTCGCGCGACGGACCGCCACCGCGACGACAGCCAGCACGATGAGACCCATCGCCACGGCGAGCACTGCCCACCAGCCGGGAGCCGGGGGCCAGATGCCAACTGCCTCGGGGAGGTGAATCCCCCGAAGCGCAGCGAGTGGGTCGGTCTGGGGTGCGCCAACCGACGTCATCGGTGCGTTCATCCTCGGGCCTCCGCGGCATGCGTGCCGCCGAATGCGCGGGCGAACCGGTCGCCGCGCAGAATGCTCTGGCAATCCTCCCCAGTCTGCAGCGCGAGGAATGCCGCACGATTGCGCGCACACAGCTTCTCGAGTCGAGCGCGCCTCACGGCGAATCGCTCCGCGTACTCCGTGCGCCAGCCCTGGTTCTCCGTCGGAAGCCGCAGCACGCGGTCTCCGTCGCTGATGCGATAGTCGCCCCGCGCAGGAGCGTCCGTCTCGAGCGCGTCGTGAACGAGCACACACGCCACGTCGCAGCGCCGGGCCATTCGACCGATCTCCCGCTCAGCAGCATCGTCGAGATCGTGAAAGTCACTCAACAGCAGCACGAGAGTTCCCGGACGAGCCACGCGGCCAAGCCGGGCGAGTCCCTCGCTGAGCGGCAACGACGAGCCAAGGCTCTCGTCTGCCGTCGCTTCGCTGAGGTGCCGAAGGAAGCCCACGAGACGACCCCGAGTCCGCTGCGGCGCGACCTCGAGATGTCCCGATGGGCGTAGAATGATGCCACCAACCCGGTCGCCGGCATCGCGTGCGGCCCACGCCAGCGTGGCCGCCGCGCGGGCAGCCAGGACGGACTTGAACGAATCGCGCGTACCGAACCGCATCGGCAGGCGTGCGTCGACCAGCATCAGAACGGGGCGCTCACGCTCTTCGTGAAAGAGCTTCGTGTGCACGCGCCCGGTACGTGCCATCACGCGCCAGTCGATCGTGCGCACATCGTCGCCCGCCTGGTACTCCCGCGACTCGGCGAACTCCATACCTCGGCCGTGAAAAGCCGAGTCGTACGAGCCCGACTGAAGAGTTCGGACACGTCCGGTGGGGGCGATCCCCACCGAACGGAAAAGCGACCGCTGGCGGACGAGCTCGTCCAGGCTCGCCACCACCCCGTAGCGTTCATCATCGCGCGACGACATCGGTATCTCCTTCCTTCGCACCCCGGCTCAGACCAGGGGGACGCGAGCGATGAGCTCGTCGAGGAAGGAGTCGGGCGTCATCCCATCGGCCTCGGCCTCGAATGTCAGCAGCACGCGGTGTCGCAGAGCATCCTTGGCCATCGCCTGAACGTCTTCGGGTGCCACGAACTCTGCGCCACGCAGCCACGCGTGCGCTCGGGCGCATCGATCGAGAGCGATCGTACCGCGAGGACTGGCCCCACAGCGGACCACCTTCGCGAGGTCCTGTCCGTACGCCGAAGGAGTACGCGTCGCCAGCACGAGCTGGATCACGTACTCCTCCAACGCCGGAGCGAGGTAGAGGTCCAACACCTCACCCCGCGCCGCGAAGATCGTCGCCTCGGAGACGGTCGTGAACTCCGGACGACTCTCACCGCGTGCCTCTCCACGCACGAGCTGCAGGATCTTTCTTTCCGACTCTACGTTCGGGTAGCCGATCTGGATGTGCATCAAGAACCGATCGAGCTGCGCTTCCGGCAGCGGATAGGTTCCCTCCTGCTCGATCGGGTTCTGCGTTGCCATCACCAAGAAGAGCTTCGGTAGGTCGTACGTATGACGTCCCACCGTGACCTGTCGTTCGGCCATCGCCTCGAGCAACGCGGATTGTACTTTGGCCGGCGCGCGATTGATCTCGTCGGCCAACACCAGGTTGTGGAATACCGGGCCGCGCTGGAAGGAGAAGCTGCCGTCGGCCGGGCGGTACACATCGGTCCCGGTCAGATCCGCCGGGAGGAGGTCCGGCGTGAACTGAATCCGATGATGCTCGGACTCGATCGCATCGGACAGCTCCCGGATCGCCTTGGTCTTGGCCAGCCCGGGGGCTCCCTCGACGAGCAGATGGCCGTCGGCCAAGAGCGCGACCAGCAGGCGATCCGTCAGGATCTCCTGCCCCACGATACGGTGGTTCAAGTGCTCGCGTAGCCGTTCAAACTGCGCTCGCGGCTGGATGGAATCGGTCGGGAAAGCGGCTACCTGTTCGTTCATCGGATCAGCTCCTCCATGGGAATCGTTTTCGTGGTGGCTGGTTCGACGTGAAGAGTAAGCCGAACTCCCATTCAGGGAGCTTTCCGGATCATGAACTTTGGTTCATACGCGAAGCTGGAGCGGGTACGCTGCGACTTGAACGAAGAGCGGGCCTGGCCGAGAATCGACTTCGCGGAAGGAGCAACAAATGAAAACCTCTCTCGTTCTGACGTGCATTGGGCCCGATCGCCCCGGACTCGTGGAATCACTCTCGCGTGTCATCGCCGATCATCACGGAAACTGGGTAGAGAGCCGGATGGCTCATCTGGCCGGGCAGTTCGCGGGCCTGCTCCGCGTCGAAGTGGACGCCGAGCGGTCGGCCGGCCTCGCCCGGGCTCTCGAAGCCCACGGCGGTGCGGGGTTCCGAATCACCGTCACTCCAACGAACGTGGAAAGCGACCGGACCACGCGGCTGGTGAAGCTCTCGCTCGTTGGGCGAGACCGCGCGGGCATCGTCCGAGACATTTCGCGCGTCCTCGCCGCGCACGCCGTGAACGTCGAAGAGCTCGAAACCTCTTGCAGCAGCGCGCCCGAGTCCGGCGAACCGCTCTTCCAAGCGAAGGCGAGCCTCCACGTCCCAAGCCCCGTCTCGACTGAGGATCTCCGCAGCGGCCTCGAAGAGATCGCGAACGACCTCATGGTCGATGTCGACCTCGAGAGCTCGTAAGGAAGCCGCGGCGGGCTGCGTCGTACGTATGACATGAGTGGACTCCTTCAGAATGACCGCTTCCCACGTTCGTCGAAGTACGAGCGAGATTGGATCTTCGAACTACAGATGGGCCCGAACAGCTTATGGCTCATGGAGTGGCTTTGCGGCGACATGAAGCTCGAGCCGGGCATGCGCGTGCTCGACATGGGCTGCGGCATGGCGATGTCGAGCATCTTCCTCGCGCGCGAGTACGGCGTGCAGGTCTGGGCCAACGATCTTTGGATTCAGCCCACCGACAATTGGGAGCGTATCGAGGAGCGGGGCGTGGGCGACCGCGTATTCCCGATTCATGCCGAGGCGAACGCACTGCCATACGCGGACGGCTTCTTCGACGCGATCGTGAGCGTCGACGCCTACCACTACTTCGGACTCGACGAATCGTATCTCGACCGGTTCGCACGCTACGTGCGACCCGGCGGTCAGATCGGCATCGCAGTGCCGGGACGCACCGTCGAGATCGGAGACGACGAGGCTCCCGAACATCTTCGCGACTGGCTCAAAGGACAAGTAGGCGCCTTCGAAATGTGGCAGAGCGCAGCATTCTGGCGCAGCCACTTCGGCAAGTGTGAGATCGTAACCGTCGAGTTGGCCGACACGCTCGAAGGCGGCTGGCGCGAGTGGGTATCGTTCGGTGAGATGACGCTCGCCGCGGGACAAGTGCGCCCGGAAGGCTTTGAAGAGCTCGCGCGCAAAGAAGTCGACTCCATCCGGGAGGACGCGGGCCGAACGATGGGTTTCGTACGCGCGATCGTTCGACGAAAGCTCTCCTCCTCGTGATCGCTCGAGCCGCCGGTGGACCCGACGGCTCTCGTCCCGTAGGCGGTCTGCATGTCGTACGAGACGCTCTCTCTCGAGAAGGAAGGAAACGTCGCCAGAGTCTGGCTGAATCGACCTGAGCGACGAAACGCGCTAAGTGGGCTCGCCCTCGAAGAGATCCGCGCGGTGTTCGAGGAGCTGCAGACCTCATTCGAAACGACCGTCGTGGTACTCGCGGGACGCGGCCTCTCCTTCTGTGCCGGTGCCGACCGCAAGGACCCTCCCGGACGAAGCGCGGCCCCCACCGGTCTCGCCCGAGAAAAGCGCTACCTCGCACAGACCGGGAAGCGCGCAATCGAGGCGATCGAGCGCTGCGAGGCGATTACCGTCGCCCGCGTGCACGGGCACGCGATCGGTGGCGGCGTGCTGCTCGCCGCAGCCTGCGACTTCCGGATCGCTGCCCGGAGCACGATCTTTCACGTTCCCGAAGTCGACCTCGGGATCCCGCTGACGTGGGGAGGCGCGCCTCGGCTCGCGGATCTCGTGGGGCCAGCCCGGGCCAAGGAGATCATCCTGATGTGCGATCGCTTCGACGCGGAGGCGGCGGATCGGTTCGGCATGCTAAACCGGGTCGTCGACGACGACGCTCTCGACGCTACAGTGGAAGACTGGGTATCTCGTCTCGCCGCGAAACCTCAGTGGGCGCTTCACATGTCGAAGACGCAGTTCCGCGGTTACCAGAGCACCGCGGTCCTCGGGGACCTGACCGAAGGAGACGGGGACCTCCTGAACGCCGCTTCGGCAGAGGATCCAACGCGCTTCTTGTTTCCGAACGAGAGCTAGCCGTCGCGCGTTCGTCCGAGAGCCTGGTTCCTGCCGGGTGGCAGGCCTCCCCGCATGGCGCTATCTCGGACACATGGTTTTCGATCGATTCAAGCTCGACGGAAAGGTCGCTGTCATCACCGGGGCCGGGCGCGGGATCGGCGCGGGATGTGCCCGCGCGCTCGCGGAAGCCGGCGCAGACATCGTCGGCGGGGCACGCACCATCGAGCAGGTCGAGGAGGTCGCCGAGGAGGTCCGCGCCATGGGCCGCCGGGCGCTCGCCGTCCCGTGCGACGTGCTCGAACGCGAGCAACTCGAAAACCTCGTCGCCAGAGCGATGGACGCGTTCGGCCGCATCGACATTCTGGTGAACAACGCGGGTGGGTACCCCCCGGTTCCGGCATTGCGTACGAGCGAGAAGGCGTTCGAAGAATGCTTCCGCTTCAACGTCACGACCGCATTCCTGCTGAGCCGCTTCGTCATCCCGCACATGCTCGAGAAGGACGGCGGCTCGATCGTGAACATCAGCTCGTCCGCTGGGCGCATACCGATGTCCGGGTTCGTCGCCTACGGAACCGCCAAGTCGGCGCTCACCTTCATGACTCGTGAGTTCGCGATGGAGTTCGCGCCCCGCGTGCGGGTGAACGCGATCGCGGTCGGCTCAACCGACACGTCATCGCTTGGCCCGTTCCTCGACGAGGACTCCCGGGCAAAAATGGAGGAGTTGACTCCCATGCGTCGCCTCGGCGAGGTCGACGACATCGCGATCGGCGCCATGTACTTGGCGTCGCCGGCGTCCAGCTTCGTCACGGGAAAGGTGCTCGAGATCGACGGCGGTCTGATTACCGGGAACTGGCCGTTCCCGGTCTGAAAAGGGCCACTCAGATCCCGCGCCCGCCGCGCAGGGCGGTCAGGTACGAACCGAGTCGGTCGGCATCGAGGGAGTTCGCGCGAAACGCGACGAAACGATCCGGCCGGACGACTAGGATTGCTTCGGACGAAACGCCGAGAGCCGCGAAGGCCATCGCGCCCTCGGTACGAAACCACCCGGCCGCGACCGCCTCGTTTGGCGCAGGCTGATCGGACACGACGAAACAGGCATCCACCAGATCGCCTGCCGCACCGGCGGCGTCCTCGACCTTCCGCAGCCGCTCCTGATAATCGTCGCCGGCAAGCCCTCCTCGAACGATGCACAAAACCGTGTGGGTTGGGCGGTGACAGAGTTCGTGGAGGCCGAGGGTCCGACCGTCTGGCGCAATCACGAACCCTGCATCGGGAAGTCGCTCACCGGGCGAGGGCGTTCGGGGGTGAGGAGCCCGATCACCCGTCACGACCGGGCTATCGCGATACGTCGCTAGAATCTCACACATGGCCTCGGCCCGATGTCGGCTCGCTTGTGGGTCACGATCGATCCCAGCGAGCTCTGCGTTGCGCTCGGCAATCGCGTCCCGGCCCTGGCTGTGTTGGCTGGCTTCGGCCTCATCCCCCGATTTTCGAATCGCATTCGCTACTGGCCGACGTTCGATGTCGTACGAGTCGAGCAAGATGTCGCTGCACACCCCGCTCTCGACGAGGGCGAGCTTCCACGCGAGATTATGTGCGTCCTGAATCCCGGTGTTCATGCCGTGGCCCTCGATCGGGCTACAGGAGTGCGCGGCATCGCCGACCAAGAACACGGTCCCATGTCTGTATCGGTTCACGATACGGTTGCTCGTCTTGAAGCGCGCGGTCTCCTGGGGATTCTTCAGCACGACGCCGGGCAAGTGCTGGTCGATGCCCCGTTGCACATCCGCCAGCAGATCCGACGTGTGGCTAGTCGGCCGGAAGTACACACGCCACGTGTCGCGCGGGAGCGGAAGGAAGGCGAGCGCGTCGTGCTCGAAGAAGACGGCGACCTCGTCCGACGCGTGCGGCCATCCCTCGAGGTGGCAATCCAGAACGGCCCACTCGTGTTCGTAGTCCTTCCCGGCAAAGGTCTCGCCGAGCAGGCTCCGGGTCGCGCTTTGGTAACCGTCGCAGCCGAGCATCCACCGAGCCCCGAACGTCTCCAAGGTGCCGTCACCTCGCTGGAACTGACATCGACTCCCGTGGACGTCCCGCGCGAAATCGACGAACGAACGGTCCCACTCCACCTCGACCCCTTCCGCCGCGAGGCGGTCTCGCAGGATCGCTTCCGTCTCCTCCTCGGAGATCATGAGTTCGAAGTTGTACCGCGTTCCGGCGGTCGAAAAGTCCATCCGGCCCACCCGGGAACCACGGGAGAAAAAGTTGATGCCGTGAGATCGTATGCCGCGTTCGAGTTCGGTCTCGGCGATTCCGAGCGACTCGAATATCTCGAGCGTGCGACCATGAACGATCGTCGCCCGAGCCCACTCGCGGGGTCCCTTCGCGCGATCCAACACGCGACAGCCGATCCCACGCCGCGCCAACTCGATCGCCGCGGTCAGGCCGGTAGGACCCGCCCCGATGATCAGAACCGGAACCGATTCCTCTTCAGGCCTGTCCACTAGAAAGTCACTTCGGATCGAGCGCCGGCGACGGCCTTGCCCGGCCGTAAGAGCCTCCAGAGCTGACCCTTGACCTTCCGTTCGCGCAGCTTCTGGAGCACCGCAACATTAGTGCGAATGCTCTTTCCGGGAACGATCCAGTTGGGATGCGTCTTGGTGTGGCGCTCGATCCGCTCGATCATCTCTCCCTCCAGGCTCGGGGAGATGTAGAAACGTGGGTACAGCAGGTCATCGTCCTGGTCGATCTGACCGTCGCGGATCGCAATCTCCACCATCCCGGTTCCAGGCAAGATCCGGATGCCGGTCATCGCTATCACCGCCGTAGGTTGAAGCTCGTCCATCAGGTCCAGGGTCTCGGCTACGGTTTGCTTGGTTTCACCCGGGCCTCCGAAGATGAGGCTGTGGCAGAACTTCAAATTGTGATCGTGACAGAGCTTCGAGCTCCGTCGAAGGTCTCCTATGTCGAACTCTTTCTTCAGGCTCTCGATCATCGTGGCCGAACCCGCATCGGTCCCGAACTCGATGGCCTTGCA
>JAJCZO010000147.1 GCA_029262355.1 Deltaproteobacteria bacterium | reverse complement strand
CTCATCGGCATGGACCGCGAAACCGACCTCGCCCTACTGAAGGTCGACGACGACGGCCTCCCGACGGTTCCACTCGGAGACTCCGACCGGCTCCGTACGGGCGAACTCGTGCTCGCGATCGGGAGCCCGATGGGACTCGGTGGCTCGGTCTCTCTCGGTGTGGTGAGCGCTCTGGGGCGCCAGAGGGGACCGGAAGACCCGATGGTCTACATCCAGACCGACGCGCCCATCAATCCGGGACACAGTGGCGGCGCACTCGTCGACACGGACGGGCACCTCGTCGGCATCAACACGTTCATTCTCTCTCATTCGGGAGGTAGCGAGGGAATCGGATTCGCCGCCCCGAGCAACATCGTGAAGTCGGTCTACGAGCAGTTGAAGCAGACCGGCCGGGTCCAGCGTGGAAACATCGGTGCGTTCGCACAGACGATCACGCCGCTCCTCGCCCAAGCCCTCGATCTAAAACGCGAGCGCGGCGTGGTCTTGGGCGACGTCGAGCCCGGTGGCCCAGCAGACGCAGCCGGCCTGCGCATCGGCGACATCGTTCTCACGATGAGTGGCAAGCCGATGGAGAACGGCCGTCAGCTGGAGGTGAACGTCTATCAGCATGCACCGGGCGACGTGATCGAGATCGAGATCGAACGCGACGGCAAGAAGTCGACCGAGTTCGTGGCCGTTCGAGAGCGCGAGGGTGAGCCGGAGCGGATCGCCGAGATGGTGCGCCCAGAGAAGAACCTCGTTCCGGGCCTGGGCATTCTGGGAATCGAGATCGACAGCGAGGTCACAAAGCACCTGCCTCCTCTGCGGATCCCCCGTGGTGTCGCCGTGGCGGGCCGCGCCGCCGACGGACCCATCTTCGAAATGCCGCTGATCCCCGGCGATGTGATCATCTCCGTGAACGGCACCGACATCGTCACGCTCGAGCAGCTCCGAAAGGAAATCGAGGAACTCCCCAATGGGGAGGCAGCCGTGCTCCAGGTTCAACGTGGTCCGGGACTGGTCTTCGTCGCCTTCGAGGCGAAGCACCGGCCCTAAATCTCTCTCCTACGCACCCTTCGAACGCCGAGGGACGGCGCGCACCGCGGCGGCCCCTCGGGAGGCTTGGTCGGAAGGCCGATCGGGCCGGCTCTATGCCGTCAGGCCCATGCCCTCATCGAGGCCGAGCATCAGGTTGAGGTTCTGCACCGCCGCGCCGGCAGCACCCTTGCCGAGGTTGTCGAGCACGCCCACGACGAGCACGTGGCCGTCGGGGTGCCCAACGACGTGGAGATCGACCCGGTTGGTATCGTTGCACGCACGAGGATCGAACGTGAACTCGTCCGATTCAAGTGGCTCGCAATACGGCGACACGTTCACGAAGCGCTCTGCGGCGTAACGATCCTGGAGCAACTCGTGAATGCGCTTCCCCGTTGCCCCCCGGAGCGAGGCCACGTGCAGAGACATCTCGATCCGCATGCCGCAGCGAAACGGCCCGACCGACGGAATGAAATGCGGCGCAACCGAAAGGTGGGAGTACTTCTGCATCTCCGGAGCGTGCTTGTGGTGCCGCTCGATCGCGTACGGTGCTTCGAAGGCGAGTCCAACCAGTCCCTGTGCGGGATCTTCCCACTTCTCGATCAAGCCGCGACCGCCTCCCGTGTAGCCGGAGACGCCGTGCACGCTCACGGCCGCGTCGGCCAAGAGCATACCGTCGTCTACCAAGGGGCGCAGCGCGAGGATCACCGACGTCGGCCAGCACCCCGGATTCGAGACCCGGCGACTCGCCGCGACCGATGCGCGCTGCTCCGGATCGATCTCCGGCAGCCCGTAGTCCCAACTCTCATCCACCCGGTGAGCGGTACTCGCGTCGACGACCCGCGTGGAGTCGTTCGCGATCATCGCGACGGCGTCCCGCGCCGCACCGTCCGGCAAACAGAGAATGACCAGATCCGCCCGGTTCAGGAGCTCACGCCGAACCTCGACATCCTTTCGTCGGGATTCTTCGGGTGCCAGCAACTCGAGATCCGGCCGGGTCTCCAGCCACTCCCGGATGCGCAGACCCGTCGTTCCGACGTGCCCATCGATGAAGATCCGCGGCCGACTCATGCGCCATAATGACAAGAGGCAATGGGCTCTCGCCACCCCACCTGGCTCGATTCTACGCCCGTCGCGAGAATCGAGTCATCAGAGCGGGCCACACGAGCTCAGAAGCCCGGCAGGGTCGCTTGGCCCTTCGGCGAGCGCCGGGGCGCCGGAGCCTTCTTCGAGCGCCGGTCGTCGGCCACCGCCCGGCCGCCCAGCGCGTGTGACCGCTTGCGCTCACGGCTGACGAACTCTTCGAAGCTCGGTCCTTCCGCCCTTTGCTCGAGCCAGCGGGCCTGACGATCCAGACGCTGAATGGCGGCGAGACGGTCGCCCCCCGGGAGTCGCTTGGCGGCGGTGACGGCGTCCTTCAAGACTCGGATCGTCTCGTCGTACACTCGGAGCGGGACGGGGAACGGGTGTCCGTCCTTGCCGCCCAGCGCGAGCGAGAATCGCGCCGGATCGGTGAACCGGCACGGCGCGCCGTGAATCACCTCGGCGGCCATCGCCAGCGCAAGGATCGTTCGTCCACCCACGCCTGGCGTGAGCAGCAACGACGGAAAGTCCGGCGGCGCCGCGATCTGAGCGGTCGCGATCGTCCCACGAAGCCGGCGCAAAACGACGTCCGACGCATGCACGTCATGATGCCTCGGCATCGTGAGACGAAGGCGGGCTTCAGGCTTCCACGCGGGCAGCGGCTCGATGGGGCGCGGTTGCTGCCGCGCGACGTCGCGAGCCAGCGCCGGGCTCCACTGCTTGACGGCGGACACCACGCGTTCGGGGTCATCCACGATCAGCGCGACCTGGGCAGCGCGCGCATTGCGGGCTCTCTCGTCGGCGAGATTGACGATGCGTCCCTTCGCGGCTCCCTCGATCGCGGCGTGAGGGTCTTCCACGAAGCTCTCGAGTCCCTCCGAAAGCCAGTGATAGCGACGCGCTTCGCCTCGGTCCGAGTTCATGCCCTGCTGCACGACCGTCCACTTCCCATCATCCGTGACGACGAAGCTGTGAAGATAGAGATCGAAACCGTCTTGGACGGCGGCGCTGTCGACCTTCGCTACGAGCTTGCTGGTGACGGCGAGCGCCGCCCCGTCGAGGCCGACGCGCTCCCCGACATCGAACAGCTCATCCGGCGTGCGTCGGGAGTGCTTCCCACGCCCCCCGCACACGTGAATCCCGAGCTCGCCCGCCAGCGGCGTCAGCCCCCGCTTCAGGGCTCCCATGACCGACGTCGTGATGCCCGAAGAGTGCCAATCCATTCCCATCACGGCACCGAACGACTGGAACCAAAATGGGTTCGCGAGCCGGCGCAATAGTTCGTCGCGGCCGTAGTGATGCACAATCGCCTCGGAGACGACGCTGCCGAGGCGCGTCATCCGCTCGCCGAGCCAACGCGGCACCCGTCCGCCGTGCAACGGCAAATCCGCACTTCCCGTCGATCGCGCCACGCTCCACGATAACTCGAAAGACGCCGAAAGTTGCAACCGACATCCCCTGGGCGGTAGCTTCGCGACGGCATGGGGCGGGGGGGCATCTCATAGGGCGCACGCTCCTTCGGCTCGCGGTCAGCGTTGCGGTTCTGGCGGTATTGTTCGGCCGGGTCGGGCTGGGCGACGTTTTCGAGATCTGCCTGAGAGCTCGTCCAGAGCTGGTTGCACTGGCCCTCCTTCTGCATAGCGGGGGCCAAGTCGTCAGTGCGTTGCGGTGGCGGTTGCTCGCCCGCAGCGTTGGCTTCACCACCTCGGCAATGGAGTGCATCCGGATCTACTTCATTGGGATGTTCTTCGGGCTCGCGATTCCCAGCACCCTCGGAGCCGATGGTACGCGCACGCTCTACCTCGGACGAGAGCAGCCCGGGCAGGCCCGGGCGCTCTCGTCGGTCGTCTTCGATCGATGGGTGGGGCTCGTCACGCTCGTAGGTGTCGCCGTGCTCGCGCTGCTCGTCGGCCCCAGCGGCGATCTTCCCACTGGGTTGGTGACCGCGATCGTCGGTGCCGGTGTCCTCCTGCTAGCGGGCTGGCAGCTCGCATCACCCGCCGCTCGGCTTCTGCCCGAGGGGAGCCTTCTGCGCCGCCTGCTCGCCGAGGATTTGAAACCGTACTTCGAGGACCGACCGCTCCTGCTTCGCGCGGTGGGCCTGTCCTGTCTCGTGCACGGCCTTCAGATCGTAACCCAGAAAGTGCTGACGGAGGCTCTCGGTCTCTCCGTGCCGCTTGGCTTCATCGCGATCTATCACCCGCTCGTCGTTCTCGCGTCGGCCGTGCCGATCACCATCGGCGGCTTCGGACTTCGCGAAGCCGCGTACGCCTACCTCCTCCCTCACGTCGGGATCGCCACGGATGACGCGGTGGCCCTCGCTCTGCTGTGGTGGGCGATCGGCGCGATCGGTGGCCTCGGAGGCGGGCTGTTGTACGCCACGAGCGCCGCGCCTCCTAAGACCTAGCAGGCTGTTGAAAAGCTCCTCCCATCGCCAGGCACGCCCCTTCGGCCCGATCCCCGCGCTACAAGAGCTAGCGAGAGCGCCCGACTATCGCGTCGTTTTCGCGCCTTGGCCTCGGGGGCGAATCGACGCACCTGATTCGGCCCGGAGCTTTTCAACAACCTGCTAGGTGAGCGCCGTCCGCGTAGAGTGAACGGATTGGCGTCAATCGGCGTTCGCCCGCCAGGGAACGACGACGCCCGAATATCGGCAATCTTCGCAAGACGGCGAGACGCGGCGACGGACATCGAGGGGCGGCAAGACGTCAGCTCTATGGCGACGGCGCGGGACGAGAAAGGCGCACGGCAGGGACCGCACGCGCCGCGCGTGCAATCGCGCGCAGGGACGCGTCATCGAGACCGGGGACCCGAGCATCCGCACGCAGCGCCGCAACGAACTCGTCGACCGAGGACTGGACGGGTGCCGCCCAGAGCAGAGTGGTTCGGATGGCGATGTCGATCCGATCGATTGCCGGCCGGATGTCCCGCGAGAGGTCGGGCAGACGCGCCGGATCGGCCGATCCCGGACGGGCCAGCACGGCCCTCTGCACCGCCTTCGCCGCTTGAACCTCGGCCCGCACGAGAGCGAGATAGCTGGTAGGGTCCAAGCCCGCGCGCTGGGCCGCCTCCTGCGCCGACTCCTCGATCGCAGCTTCGCGCTCCGGGGCTTCGACCGGAAGGTCCTTTGCCCGTTTCACTTCGGCCACCAGAGGCATGAGCATCAGCCGCTGCGCGAGATGATCGACGAGCGTCGCCTCGTCGACCGGCAGAGCGGACCGCTGCGGATCGTTCATCCACACGCTGCGCTCCGTCTCCAGCCACCGGCTCGCCGCCCGGGCGCCTATCCACTGGTTCATATCGAGGGCAAGCGCGGGCCGAGCGGGCGAAACCCAGTAGGCTTTGCGGTCACGCGCGAGAACCTCGTAAACGTCGGTATCGACCTCGAAGCTCTGCGCCTCGAGCGTGTCGGTCACGACCGCATGTACCTGAGCCCCGCGGAGAAGGACCGGCAAGCTCTGATTGTCATCGACCGTGCGGATCGTCGCGTGCTGGAACCGAGTGCGCGCCAGCGTTTCGAGGTGGCCGCCCCGGTTCACCCCGACGACGATTCCTGCACGGTCCAGGTCGCCGTACGTCCGACCCTTGCGGATGACCACGATCGCGTCGGCTCTCGCCACCGCGCTCGTCATCGGCCCACGCGCGAGCCGGTCTCCCCGCACGGTGACCCCGCTCATCGCCACGTCGAACTTGCCCCCGAGCAAGCTCTGCTCGAGCTCGGGCCAAAGGAAGGGAACGATCTCGATCTCCAGTCCCCGCTCCTGCGCGTACGCATGCGCCACCGAGATGTCGAAGCCATGCCGACTGCCCCCCTCCTCGATCACCGAAAACGGGGGATAGTCGCCGCTCGTGCCCACCCGAAGCTTCGGCGAGGTACACGCCGACACGCCGAGGAGCAGGAGCACCGCGAGTGCCGCCCACCGCCGGTTGTCGCGCTGTGGAGGCTCCGGTAGCGTCCGCGCATGATCGCGTGCCTGGACCTGGAAGGGGTTCTCATCCCGGAGATCTGGATCAACGTCGCGGAGCGGACGGGGATCGAGGCGCTGCGCCGTACGACCCGGGACGAGCCCGACTACGACAAGCTCATGCAGTATCGCCTGGGCATTCTGGATGAACACGGGATCTCCCTCGGTCAGATCCAGGAGGTCATCGACGGCATGGGGCCGCTCGACGGCGCCGCCGATTTCCTGGATTGGCTCCGTGCACGTGCGCAAGTCATCATTCTCTCCGACACCTTCTACCAGTTTGCCCAGCCGCTCATGCGCCAACTCGGCTATCCGTGTCTGTTCTGCCACGCCCTCGAGGTCAACTCCGAAGACCGCGTCACGGGGTATCGGCTTCGGCTTGACGACGGCAAGCGCAGAGCCGTCGAGTCGCTCCGCGCCCTCAATTTCCGCGTCGTGGCATCGGGCGATTCCTATAACGACACTTCGATGCTCGGGGTGGCCGACGCCGGCATTCTCTTCTGTCCCCCTGACAATGTGATCGAAGAGTTCCCGCAATATCCCGTCTGCCGGAACTACGACGACCTCCGCAGCGCGTTCGTCGCGGCCAGCGGCGGCGAAATCCAAGGTTGAGCGGCAAGCCAACCCGGCTTGACTTCCGCGCGCTGAGAGGGCTGTTCTACCTCAATCATGTATCATCTGGCGAAGAACCTCTTCATCGAGGTCAAGAAGCACGCCCGTGAGGCCTTCCCTGAAGAGTGTTGCGGATTCATCCTTTACGATGTCGACAAGGACGTCGAGGTCGTCCGGCGTATGACCAATGTCGCCACCGCGCGGCACGAAGTGGACCCCGTGACGTTCCCGCGCGACGGGAGCGACGGCTACATCATGGACGAGAAAGAACTCCTCGGTGTCTCCGAGGAGATCGATTCCCAGGACTTCGAGCTCCGCGCCATCTACCACTCCCACCCGAACGGTCGCGCCTACTTCTCCAAGGAGGACGAGGCCCGCGCCAAGATGTTCGACGAACCAATCTACCCGGAGGCCGTCTACATCGTCGTCGGCGTCGACGACAACTCGATCACCGGGATGTCCGGCCACCTCTGGAACGAAGATCGTCTCGAGTACGAAGAGCTACGCGTCGTCCCGAGCTGAGTCTCGCCGGCGACGAAATGTCGTGACCGCGAGATAGAGCACTCCCGGGACGGTCCAGCCGATGTCGCGAACGCGCGCCGCGGTAGCGGCGACGATTGCGAGTCGGGGGGCGTCTTCGGCCAACCCGAAGACCACTGCCTGCGCACCCTCCAGTGCTCCGAGCGATGCGGGTACCGGCAGGGCGTGAGCCAGGCCGACACCCAGCAAAGCGCCCGCGAGGTCGGGGAGTGTCGGCCAGAAGCCGAAGGCGATGAATAGGACGCCGTACTCGGCAAGAATGATGGCGTTCAGAAGAAGCGACGCTCCCAGCGCCCCGGCAAGAAGACGCGGGCGCGCAAACAAGAGTTCGCGCAAGGCCGTGTCCGTCCTCTGAATTGCATCTTCCGAGGCACCCAGTCGGTCGAGCACCGCCGTCATCCGAGCCGGCACGATCGAGCCGCCGCGCTTCAAACGCCGCACCAGCAAGGCTGTCGCAACGACGAAAGCAATGCCGCTGACCACGACGACCACCAGAACCCTCGACGCGCTCTCCTGATCTCGCAGCGCGAAGAGGGCACAATAGGCGACCGCAAACACGAGGTTGGCCACGAGTTCCAGTGCACGGTCGACGGCCACGCTGGCGATCGCGGGACCGCTCTGCACCCCATCGCGCGCGATCAGATAAGCCCTCAGCGGCTCCCCCCCAAGCTTGGCCCCGGGCGTGAGCGTTCCGACGGCCAGCCCCGCGACCCGCACGCCGACGAGGCGGGGCAAGGGAAGCGCGGCCCCCAAAGAGCGCAAGAGCATCCGCCACCGGAGCGCGAAGCCGACGAAGATCACGAACTCCACACTGAGCCAAACGAGGAGCCACCCGGGTCGCACGCCGGCGAGGATGTCCCACACGTTCTGCGTGCCGGCCCGCCGGATCAGCGCGGCGAGTGCGATCAACCCGAGTACCGCGAGCAATCCCCGCAAGAGTCGACCCCGACGTTCCGCTCGACCGTCGGCGCTCATACCGGTCGCTTTCGGAGCCACGCCGGCGAGAGCAGAGCGGGAAGCAGAGCGATCGTCGTCACCAAGCAGACGGCAAGGCTCAGCGCCGCCAGCGCGCCGAGTCCGGACAGAGCCGGATAGCGCGACAGCGCGAGCGCCCCGAAGCCTGCCATCGTCGTCGCGGTGGTGATCGAGAGCGCCCGGCCACCGCGTGCGACTGCTTCACCGACGTCGCCCGTCTCTCGATATCGCTCCACGAGGTACAGACAATCGTCCAGCCCGATCCCGATCGTGAGCGGTAGGACCACCACGCTCACCGGCGTGAGCGGTACACCGATGACACCGGCCAGGCCGAGGACACCAACGACCGAGGCCAGGGGAATCGCAATCAGGGCGAGAGTCGGGCCGACCCGGCGCTCTCGGACGCCCACCAAGGTAATCGAGCAGAGCAGCACGATGGCGAGAAAGCCGAGGAGCTCTCGGCGCGCCGTCCGGCCGAGCTCGGCCTCCATCAGAGGTCGACCGGTCACACGGAGAGTAACCTCCGGCGGCACGTCCACATCGCGCACCAGTGCCGTCGCAACTTCCTCGAGTGCAGCGGGATCTCGTGGCGTGAACGAGACGAGCACGGAAACAGCCTCAGCGTCTCGTTCCAGCTGGCGCTCGATCAAGATCTCGAGGCCGGGAAGCGAACTCTTCGTCGCGTCGATCGGCTCCGGCACTCGACGAAGCGCCTGCATCGCCGGCGCAAAAGGCTCGCTTCGAAAGCCCTCCCGATCGAGCGCCGCCTGGAGCCGATCCGCCGCGGCGTCGCGGGCAAGCGCGGCCCACCCTCGAAGGCGTGCCTGCTGGGTAGCGCGCGAGGGAAGCAGCGGCGCGAGGCTCGTCACGGTGCGCACGCGACCACTCGGCTGTTCTGCCCGCAGACGCGCCGTGACGACCTCGGCAACCGCCAGCACCGCGTCGGTCGCGCTGGGGTCGTCCACCCGCTCCGTCTCGACGAGAACCGACCCATGCGGGTCGGTGAAGCCGAACTCGGTCTGGATCTCACGTTCGACGTCGCGCGCCTTCGACGACGAGGGCCTCAGGTGGAAGAGGTCGGTGTCGATCGAAACCCGCATCGCCGAGACGCTGGCCAACCCGAAGAGCGTGACGAGCACGAAGGCGCTGCCGCGCCGATTGCGCGCCACGAACTCCGCGACCCCCGCCAGCCACGTTGCGCGCGTTGGGCGGCGCACGCCGGCCAAGTGCCCGCGCTCGTCGAACCACAGCAGAAGCGCCGCCATCACGACGAAGGTTGCGGGGACGTTCAAAAGGAGACCGATCGCCGTCAGCAACCCGAGCTGCGCGACGCCGTTCAGGCTCGAGAACCCCACGACGCCGAACGCGACCGCCGTCGTCGCCGTCGCCAGCAAAGTTGGCCGAAGCAGAGAATCGATCGTGCGGGCGAGCGCCGCCTCCCGATCGCTCGACCCCGAACGCTCCTCGAGAAAGCGCGTGTAGAAATGAATCGCCGCGTCGATCCCGAGACCGTAGAAAATCGCAGCGAACGCGAGTGAAATCAGGTTCAGCCGGCCGAGAAGGACGATGCCCAGCGCCAGCGTCAGCACGGTCGTGACGCTGAGGTGGTAGGTCACGAACGGAAGGATGCCTAGATCACGATAGCCTGCGTAGAACACCGCGAGCACCCCGACCAACGCGAGGAAGATGTAGAGCGTGATGTCTCGGTGCAGAAGTGCGGCGTCTTCGCGTGCGTGAGCGAATGCTCCTGTGAAGCCTACGGTCACACCGCCCGCGCCATCGTCCCACGTGCCTCGTA
>JAJCZO010000146.1 GCA_029262355.1 Deltaproteobacteria bacterium | reverse complement strand
TTCATTGCGGACAACCTCCTCGAGCGAAACGAGTTGGATGGTGTTCACCTGGGCGTCGGGACGCTGCGGCCGCACGTGACGCGCAATCGGTTCATCCGAAACGGACAAGAGTCACTCAACCTCTGCGAGTGCGTGCAGTGCAGGATCACCGAGAATGTCGTCGAGGATTCCGGTACGGCGGGAATCTACGCGCGGAATGTGAGCGGCGCGTACTTCGCCGACAACGTACTCCGCCGCTCATTCTTCTATCTCCGTGGGAACTCCACCGACAACGTTCTTGTGAGGAATGAGCTCGACTCCGGCTTCTATCTCTTCGGTGGCTATACCGGCCGCGGGTTCACGAAAGATCCGGGCTGGGTGAAGGTCCCACACGATAACGAGATCATCGGAGGCTCCGTATCCGGGAAGAAGTACTGTTTAAGGTTCGAGGGTGCTTCGAACAATCGAGTGCGCGGGACGGTGACGCACGGGTGCGAGACAGTGAGTTCCAAGCCCTACGGCGAGTTCGAGGCTTCCGGCAATGTACTCAACGTCCGGCACTCGGGAGACGACTTCGATGCCGACGGCGTCGTGAATGCTTCCGATGAGTGTACGGACGTCGATGGAGACGGATTCGGCGACCCGGGGTTCCGCGCGAGCACGTGTGGGCGCGACAACTGTCCAGAGGCGCCGAATCCCGACCAAGTCGACCGTGACGGCGACGGCTTCGGCGATGCGTGTGACGTGTGCCCCGAGACCTTTGATCCACCCCAGATCGACCGTGACCACGATGGTGTCGGGGATTCGTGCGACTCGTGCGTCGACGTCGATCGAGATGGCCGCGGAACCGGCGGTGGTGGGTGCCCGGGCGACAACTGCCCCGAGATCTCGAATCCCGATCAGTTCGACTTCGACGAGGATGGCATCGGCGATGCGTGCGACGCGTGTCCGTATCTCGCGGCGGGGGAGGGCGAGGAGGGCAGCGTCTGCGGTGTAGTCATCCCCACCAGTCTCGACGTTGCTCTCGTTGAGAGCTTCCGTCGAGGCGCGCGCGCCTTCACGCGCATCGAGAGCCCGGAGTCAGGGCTTGGCCCCGGGTTCAATGGCCGAGGTTGTGCCGAGTGTCACAGCCACCCGACCGTTGGTGGCTCGAGCGGACGGTTGGTCACGATGTACGGCAAGATCAGCGCGGAAGGATTCGACCCGCTCCCCGAGCTCGGCGGACCGCAGCTCCAGGCCGAGGGAATCCGCACGCCTGACTGCTCGGCGCCGACCGAGGGTGTCCCGCTTGGGGCCATCGCGCGTCATCGGCAGACGCCGGCCCTCTTCGGAATCGGTCGGATCGAGCAGGTCTTGGAGTCGGCAATCCTTGCGGGCGCCGATCCGGACGACGCCGACGGGGATGGTGTCTCCGGACGGGTGAATCGCATCGACGGCCGGGTCGGCCGCTTCGGCTGGAAGGCAGATGAGCCGACACTCGAAGCCATCGTCGCGAAGGCGATGCAGCAGGAGATGGGGATCACGACCCCGCTTCGGCCGAACGAGGAGAAGCGGGTGCGCAAGATTGGGTGTGATCCGGTGGCGGACCCCGAAGACGACGGCACCCACCTTCGTCACCTGGTGGAGTTCCTCCGGTCCCTCCCGCCGTTGCCGGCGGGCGCGAGCGGCGCGCGCGAGTTGAGCGGTCGTTCGCTCTTCCGCGGGGCCGGGTGTGCGAGCTGTCACGTGCCCGAGCTCTCCGCGAACGAACACGAGCAGCCCGAAGCGCGGCAGGTGCGTCTCTTCTCCGACCTGCTGCTGCACGACATGGGCGACTCCCTAGGCGACGGGATCACGGCCGGAGAGGCCGACGGGAACGAGTTCCGAACCGCGCCACTTTGGGGCGTGCGGGAGGGGGCACCCTATCTGCACGACGGCCGGGCCGAGACCCTGGAAGCGGCGATCGCTCTCCACGGCGGTGAGGCGGTCCAGTCACGCGACCGCTTCCTCGCCCTTGGTCCGGGTGATCGGACCGCACTCGTGGCCTTCCTGGAGTCGCTGTGATGTCGGGACGCCACGAAGGATTCGCCATGACGAGGATGCGCCGCTCCCTCACGGCTCGGGCTGCGATGCGCATCCGAACCGTGGCTGTCGTGCTCGCCGTAGCGTTTCTCGCGATGGCCTTGCCCGCGACCGCGCAGTTCGCGGGCAGCCCGTCGCTCGTGAATGTGAGCGGAGTAGGGATTCCGGCGAACGCTGGTTCGAGAGCGGTCGCGGTGTCGGCCGACGGCACGCTCGTCGCGTTCGCGAGCGATGCCGACAATCTGGTGCCGCTCGACACGAACGAAGATACCGACGTGTTTCTGCACGACGTCGTCACCCAAATCACGAGTCGGGTCAGCGTGAACTGGCAGGGCGAGGAGGCGGTAGGGGACAGCACCTGCCCGTCGCTTTCCGCCGACGGGCGCTACGTCGCGTTCCTCAGTCGGGCATGGAACATGGTCCAGGGCGGGTCGAACGTGGGCACGCCCGCGTGGGAGGCGTATCTTCACGATCGCCAGGGGCCGCTGACGACTCGTCTGAGCGCACCGCTGGGCGGAGGACGCGCCACGGCGGACACCGGGTGTCCGGTGATTTCGTCGGACGGAAGTCGGGTGGCGTTCGCGAGCAGCGCTGCAAATCTCGTCCTCGACGATAGCAACGGAGTGTCGGACGTCTTCGTCTATGACGTTCCGGGAGATTCCCTGGTCCGGGCCAGCGTGGCCTACGACGGGGAGCAGGCAGACGGGCTCGCCGATAGTCCCGCGCTCTCGGGAGACGGCAGCCTGGTGGTGTTCGCAAGCGAGGCCACGAACCTCACCGCTACCACGCCGGAGAACTTCGCCCGCCGGCAGGTCTACGCGCGTGATCTCTCTGCGCAGACGACAGAACTGGTCAGCCGTGCCTTCGCGGCTCCGCTCCTGATGCCGAATGCCGAGAGTTGTTGCCCGCAGGTCTCTGACGACGGCCGCGTGGTTCTCTTCCACTCCTCGGCAAGCAATCTGACGTCGAACGAGTACTTCCGGCGGCCCATGCGGCTGTTCGTGCACGATCGGAGGACCGGGGGGACGGAGGGCATTGAGCCGCTGTCGCTGGGTGCGGGCGCCTGCGGTTGGATGACGGACCCACTCTTCTGTGATGTCAGTCGAACGAAGGGCGCGGCGCTTTCTGCCGACGGCCGGTTCGTTGCCTTCCTGAGCGGGTCGCACCAGCTCTTGCCCGAGAACCCGCCGGGCCACTGGGATCAGATCTTTCTCCAAGATCGTCTCACGCGCCGACTTCGTCGGCTCACGGTCGATCCGACGGGATATCCGATCCGCGCGTATCCTTGTGGCGGCTCGTCGGGCACGCTCGCGCTCTCTGGGGATGGTGGGGTCCTCGCCTTCGTCGGCGAGAATGCGGGAGCCCTCGGTGTTCTCGAGTCGGTCGGGGAAACCCAGCGCGACGTCGTGCGCCTCGAGTGGACCTGCGATCCGGAGGAGGGCACCTGCCGAGAGCCGTCGGTGTGCCCAGGGAGTCCCGCGTCCACCTGCGAGCCGGCCGATCGGTCGCGTCTGCGTATCCGCAAGAACCCACCGCTCGGCCCGCGCGACGACCGCTTCTACTGGCGCTGGGTGGGGCCCGGTGAGGGCGAGGGACAGTCCTTCGTGGACCCGGTCGAAGGCCGCTACCACCTATGCGTCTACACCGGCGAGACGATGAACGCGCAGGTCGACGCGGGGATTCCCCAAGGAGCGCCCTGGGCGCGCATCCGGAAGGGGTGGCAGCGAAAAGACCGCGGCGGCGCAGTCGAGATCGTCCGGTTCCGCAGCAGCCCGGCGCGCACTGTGGTCAAGGTCGTGAGTTCGTCTCCGGCGCTCGATCTGCCGTACCTTCCGCTCGAGGCACCGGATGGCGTGACGGTGCAGCTGCACGAGACCACTACCGGTCGCTGCTGGGAATCGGCGTTCCCTGCGAGCGCGGTGAGAGTCAACCGCAGGGGCGAGATCGCGCCCGGAGGAGTCTCTCGCGGGCACTTTGGCGCGGCCCTCAACTGAGGTGTCTGACGTCGTCCTGCTGCTCGACGGAAGGCCGGCGCCAAACGGAGCCCGCAGGTGCGGAGCGGCATTACGGCGGGCTGGACGCCAGGGCACGACGGTATGAGAGCGGGAGGAAGCACGGAATTCCGCGGCGAAACCGGTTCACGCCGCTTTGGCCGACGCAACCTCGGCCGCCGTCTTCGTTGCGCGAAAGTTGCGGCCCATGAGCGCTGTCGCCGCCATCCGGAGTGTGACCTTGATTCCCTCAACACCCAGATACGGAAACGTGAGCGGAATCAGGAATACGTAGAGCACAAGAGCAAGTCGCTTCATCCGTCGCCTGATCATCCAGCGGAGGGCCGGCTTCAGGAATCTCGGCGACTTTGCGTACACTGGGGTTATCTTCGCGAGCGTTTCTGCGAGCTCTTTGTGTGGATGGTTGAGGACGGATTCGTGGTGATACCCTGAGATGCCGTCACGAACTTTCTGCTCGCCTTCCGCGTCGAGATACCCCATGTCGACCGCGGCGTCATACATCTTGGTCTTCGGGAACGGGTAGAAGACGTAGGCGGAGGCCTGCGTGGGCTGAATCTCATCGACCATGGCCAGGGTCTTGAACATCTGCTCCGGTGTCTCGCCGGGGTTGCCGTAGATGCAGGACGCCTGCAGCCCGATCCCATGGTCCAAGACCGTCTGGGCGGCTCTCTTGACGAGCTCGTCGGTCATGGGGCGCTCCATGAGATTGCGGCGGATGTCCGGGTCACCGGAATCGATACCCATGAAAACCGTGTGGCAGTTCGCGGCCTTCATTGCCTGCACGAGCTTCGGACGAATGGTCGTCGGGTAGCCGAAGCAGTACCACGGTAGATTGATCTCTTTGCGGTAGACCTCGCAGAACTCCTCGACGTACTTGGGGTTGGTCGTGAAATTGTCGTCGTGGACGGAGACGTACTTCACGTCATACTTGCCGAGATTCTCTTTGAGCTCGGCCATGACGTTCTCGAGCGAGCGCTTCCGGAGAAAATTCCCTTTCTCGCGGAAGATCTCGCGTTGGTAGTGGATGTTGCAGAAGGTGCACTTGAACGGACACCCGCGTCCCGTGAACACTTCCAGGTTGTCCTTGAAGCAGCCGTACTCGTACCAGAGCTGCTTCTCGGGGAAGGGAAAGTTGTCGAGGTCGTTCTCCAGCGGGCCGATGGGGTTGCGATGAATGACGCCGCTTCTCTTTACCCAGAGCGTTGGAACGTCCGTGTAGTCCTCGCCTCGTTCCATTCGACTCACCAGCTCGAGGAGAGCCAGCTCGCCTTCGCCGGTGCACACCATGTCGAAATTGCGGTTTTCGAGGATGTAGTCCGGGAGTGCCTGGGCGTGGTGCCCCCCCATGAGAATGGGCACTTCCGGCAAGCGGTCGCGGATCTTCTCGGCCATCTTGGATGCGAATGGGTAGAGGTTGGTCGGGCAACCCATCGCCACGAGGTCGGGCTCGAAGCCAACTGCACGTTCGAGCAGCTCCTCGTGCCGGTTCACCCACGCGAGCTGAGGAAACTTGATGAACAGATTGTCATCGAGCCCGGGGTCGAAGATCAGATCGACGTCGTGGCCGTGGGCCTTGAGCATCGACATGCAGTAACCCACGCCGAGGTTCTCGATGCCTCGGTAGTAGAAGAGGACACGCATAGGATTTTCCTCGATGGTGCAGGTGGTGGCAAACGCCGAACCTCACGTCGCCCAACGGCGTCGGCGGTCCGGCGCACGAGCGGCTGGCTCAGCGGTGGACCTTGCAGCCCTCGCACGGCTCTTCGCCCTCAGCGGAGTAGAAGATGTCGGGACGAGGCTCTCCCGTGACCTCCAGAAAACCCGCTGCGCCCTTCTCGATGCGAAAGATGGAGTGGTCAACCAACGTGAACTCGCCGGGCACCTCGACGTCGAACTCGACGACCGTGGCACCGCCGGAGGGTACGAGCGTCGTCTGCACGCTCTGCGCCGGAGGTGAGAGCAGATCGGCTTCGCGGTACACGCGGTCGAACACTTCGCCGATGATGTGGAACGAAGAAGCGAGGTTCGGCCCGGCGTTGCCAAAGAACAAGCGAACGGTATCGCCTGTTTTGGCTTTCAGCATGCCGGCATCGGTCAGAGACCCCACCTTGCCGTTGAAGACCACGAATTGGGGGTGCTCCGCGAGGCCGTTCTCGTGCGAGAACTCCAGCATACCGCCGTCCTCCGGTGGAGTCTTCGTGTAGAACTCACTCTGCATCACGAAGTACTCCTGATCGACCGGTGCGAGGCCACCTGCTGGCTCTACGAGAATCATCCCGTACATCCCGTTCGCGATGTGATCGGGCACGGGCGGTGCTGCGCAATGGTAATAGAAGAGTCCCGGGTGCAGCAGGTGGAAGCGAGCCACCTTCTCCTCGCCCGGTGCCACAGTCAGGACGTTCGCGCCGCCGCCGGGACCCGTGACCGCGTGGAAGTCGATGTTGTGTGGCATTCCACTCGGATCATC
>JAJCZO010000145.1 GCA_029262355.1 Deltaproteobacteria bacterium | reverse complement strand
GGCTTCCCCATCGGCGCCGGCCTGATCCACGGCGGCCAACTCGCATGGCAGGGCGACTGGTACTCCTTCCGCGACGACAACCCCGTCGCGGCGCCACCAGACGCGCGACCGTGGGGCGACGTCCACAGCGTCGCGGGCTCCGTGAGCCTCGGCAAGAGAGTTGGGAACTGGTGGATGAACGGCGCGTTCACCGCGCGCTTCTCCTTCGAAGTCGGCGCCGCGATCGGAAAGAGCTTCAACCCGGGCGGTCTCGTCGGGGCGCAGTACACCTTCTCCCCGGGGCTCCGCCTCGGGCTGGGGGTTCTCGCGGCCTCGCGCCTCGAAGAAAGTCCTCTCGTCGTGCCGATCCCGTTCGTCTACTGGGAGATCAGCGAGCACTTCGTGCTCTCGAACACCATCGCACCGGACGCCTATCCTCGCGGGCCCGGCCTCGAGTTCGCATGGCGCCTCGCCGAGGATTGGGCGCTGGCGCTCGGCGGACGCTGGGAGTTCCGGCGCTTTCGGCTCGACGACGACGGCCCGGAAATACGCCGCGGGGGAGTCGGTGAGGATCAAGGAATTCCGTTGTGGCTTCGCCTCACCTGGCGCCTTGGCAAGAACCTGCGGGCCGACGTGCTCGGGGGCTATTCCGTCGCCAACCGACTCCGCCTCGCCGACGCCACCGGCAACGGGCTTCGCTCCGCCGGAACGGGCTCGATTCCCTACCTCGGCGCGTTCGTCGCCTGGCAATTCTGATCGAAGAGAAGAGGCCCGCGGGTGACGTCGTCCTCGCCAACCACGCGCTCGCCCGCGGTCGGCGCCCGCAGCCAATCAGACGTCGATGGATCGGAGTCCAATCAGAATTTACTCGCGCCCAGCCAATGCGGGTCTAAGATATCCCGAGAATCATGGAACCCCTCGGAATCTCCCTTGCGGCGCTCGGCGCGGCTCTGACCACCCTCTTCTGCCTCTGGCTTGTCAGCTTGCGACTGCGAGACGCGAGCATCGTAGATATCTTCTGGGGACCAGGCTTCGTGCTCATCGGGTGGGTGACGCTCTGCCTGGGAGGCGCCTACGAGCCGCGCGCATGGATTGCCGTCGGTTGCACCACGGTCTGGGGCCTTCGCTTGGGCGCCTATCTCCTATGGCGAAACGCCGGACACGGAGAGGACAAGCGATACGGGGCGATGCGCGCACGCGACCCCCGGGGGTTTCCATCTCGAAGCCTCGTAACGGTATTCGGTCTGCAGGGCGTTCTCATGTGGGTCGTCTCCGTGCCCGTGCAGGCCGTGTCGATCCGGCCTGGGGCCGATCCCCTCGGGGGCGTCGATGCTCTCGGGCTGCTCCTCTTTGGAACGGGCCTCGCTTTCGAGGCCCTCGGCGATATCCAGCTCGCGCGCTTTAAAGGAGACGCGGTCAACGCGGGTCGGGTCATGGACCGCGGCCTCTGGGCATGGACGAGACACCCCAACTACTTCGGCGACTTCACGGTGTGGTGGGGGATCGGACTCTTCTCCGTCGCGGCGGGCCACCCGTGGGCACTGATCGGTCCGGCGGTCATGAGCTTCTTTCTCATGCGCGTCTCCGGCGTGCCCATGCTCGAGCGTGGGCTCAGACACTCGAGGCCGGGTTATGCGGACTACGCGAAACGCACCTCCGCCTTCTTCCCCCGACCACCACGGTCGCGATAGCGCGACTCCAGCGCTCAGCACCGACCTCTGCGGTACCGGCCCGTCGCGCGCAGGTCGGGCGTTCTCGGAACGCGACGGCAGCTACCCCCGAAGAGGTTCCGCCGAAGCGACTGCGTTTGAATCACCGCTTCGCGGCGGCCGATGACGTCTCGCTCACCAGGATGCCTCGAGCAAAGCCCGACAGCTCCGCGAGCGAAGAGAAGGCGTGCAGCCGGTCCTGAATCCTCGGCGAAAAGACCGTAGCCCGACCGCCCAACGCGACGTCGCAGCCGCAGAGTGCTGCAGCCTCTTGCATCCCGGCGATCTCCCGATCCAGATCCGCGCGTGACAGATCGAGTCCAAAGGACCGCCAAGCGAGGCGGCCGTGCTCGCGCCGAAGGGTCGACTGCACGGCACCCAACGGCGTGGCCGGACCCAAATTGATCGCTCGAAAGCCGATCTCCTCGAGGACCACTGCCACAGATAATGTCGGGAGAAGATAGGGATCATCCTCGACCGCTCCCCCGACGGCCACGGGCGCCCCGGCCGGCGGAGCCGACATGTTCCGGATCGAGTTGAGCGCCATCGAGCACGCATCGACCGCCCCGTGCTCGATCGCGATGCCATCGGCGTGATGCAGGTACAGCTCCCCTAGCCTTCGAAGCGACTCTCGAATGGGTCCATCGCAGAGCTCCGCGACACTGATGCCGCTCAAGTAGGCTCGTATCAGACGGCGGGCCGCCTCCGAGCCGCAATGGTCGCAGAATAGAGCCTCGAGCTCCGCAGCGCCGGGCGCCTCGATTCCTGGCGACGGGGGCCCGATGTCGGGGAGACCGATCTTCGCTGGATCCACCAACCGAAGCTTGGTCTCCCGAACGAACCGGATCGCCTCAGAAATCGGAATCCTCCGATGTCCCCCCGCGGTTCGGTTGACGCGCAGCAGGCCGCCGTCCGCCCATCGCTTGAGAGACGACTCGCTCACATCCACGGCCGCCGCCAGGTCACGGGGGCTCACGTAGCTTCGGGCGTGGGTCATGGGCACAACATGACCGCTTTGCACTGTTTGGAAAGCGAAACTTTGCCCTTTCGACGTCTGTATTGGGCTTGACTCAAAGAGAGGTGATCATTAGTGAATGATTTGCCCGTTTTGAATGTTTTGAATGTTTTGATGAAATCCAACGAAATGAGGAAAAGCGATGAACGTATTCTCTCCGAAACCGACGGCAAAGAGGCTCCAGCCCAACGAGGTCGATGCCATCCTCGAACGACTCATCATGGCCCGAGCCGTCGACCCGTCGCACGTATCGATGAACCAACCGACGAGCGTCGATTCGCCGGAGCTCAGCCTTCACCGAGCAATCCTCTTCGACGCCGTTCAATGCCTCGTTCGCCATCACGACTCGCCATCGCAGATGAAGAGAACCGAAGCGCGGTCCGCGCGGCGCTGGATCGAGTCCAACGACGAGTCGTACTTTCTCTCCTTCGTTCCCGTCTGTCATCGATTCAACATCGATCCCGGGTGGATTCGGCGCCTCGTACGCAAGCGCAGGCAAGGGGATCACACCAGGGTCGCAGCCGCTGTCGCAGCGTAGACCTGGACAGCCCGCCGATGCCACACCACCAGAGCGAGCCGAGGACTGCGTCCCGGCAAGCGGACACGATCACCTGGCTGACCGGCCGAGGGTTGCGCGAAAGCATACCGGACGCCTGTTTCTCTATCGCGAGCTGCGGCGGACCGTCGAGGTCCCCTTCTCGCGAGAATTGAACCCCGAACGAAGGCGCCCGGCGATCTGGGAAGAGAGGGCAGAGGCCCACACCAAGCTGCGCTGCGACCGAGAGGTCACATCGCCGAACCGACAAAGAGCGGAGTCCAACATGATGAAACGAAACCTTCGTGCGTTCGACATACTCGCCGCGACCCTCCTAGTCGCCGGGGGTCTCAACTGGGGGCTGATCGCCCTCTTCGAGATCGATCTGGCAGCTTCTCTCGCCGGCCTAGAGTTTGGGAGCCTCGGCGAACCGAACCGAATCCTGTACGCGATGGTCGGCCTCGCGGCCCTTTATCAAACCACGACCCTTCCAGGTCTCTGGCGCCGGTGGGGTATCACGGGTGAAGCGGACCAACGAAGCTGACCGACCCCACCTCAGTTGCTGCCGAGCAGAGCGAGGGCCTCGATCCGGCGTTCGGCGTAGTCGACGCACGGCGGCGGGTAGCCGGTCCGGCGCATCGTGAACGGGTCGCGGGAGGGCTCGTGGATGAGGGGCGCCTCGACATCGGCGAGCTCCGGAACCCAGCGGCGAATGAAGTCCCCCCGGGCGTCGAACTTCCTCGATTGCAACACCGGATTGAAGATTCGGAAATACGGGGTCGCATCGGTTCCCGTCGACGCCGACCACTGCCACCCCCCGTTGTTCGAAGCAACGTCCCCGTCGACCAACCGCTGCATGAACACCTTCTCCCCGACTCTCCAGTCCACGAGGAGGATCTTGGTCAAGAACGAGGCCGTCACCATGCGCAGTCGATTGTGCATCCAACCCGTACGCGCGAGTTGACGCATACCGGCGTCGATGAATGGGAAGCCCGTCCGTCCTTCCGTCCACGCCTCGATGATCTCGGGGCGGGTCTCAGGCCAAACGATCTCGTCGAACCGCGCCCGAAAGGCGCCGCGGAGCACATGCGGGAAGTGAAAGAGAACGGACTGATAGAAGTCGCGCCAGCAGAGCTCGGTCACGAAGGTCCCGGCTTCGCGTAGGCGGCTCTGATCCGCGCGCGTGAGGACCTTTGCGGGTCGAGCTGGATCGAGGTCGACAAGGTCGGGCCCAAGGAAGCCGGAGACCGCCGCGTACACCTGCCGCGGAGAGACGGTTCCGTGCTTCAGATCGGCGGATAGGCACGAAGTACCTTCGATCGCAGGGGAGTCGCGATCGGATCGATAGCGGCCGAGTCTTCTCCGCACCAACCGGCGCAGGCGATGGGCGGCTCGGTCCTCTCCTCCCGAGAGGATGCCGGCGCTCAAGGTGAGTCCGAGATCCGACAGGGTTGGGATTCGGCCTTCCGCGATACGACGGATCGGCGAAGCGCTACCCTGCGCCAGACGTGGCCGCCGAACCGGGGGGCACTTCTCGATGACGCGCCACCGCCGGGCATACGGAGTGAAGACCGTGTACGGCGTCTCGTCGTCCTTCACGCACCCCCAAGGCTCGACCAAGACGAGATCTGCGTGCTCTCGCCAAGCAACGCCCTTCTCGCGAAGAGCGACCTTCACCGCATGGTCGCGACGACGGCCGTACGGACTGTAGTCGCGGTTGACGAAAACCGCCCCGGCTCCGCTCCGCCGAACGAGGTCTGGCAAGATTCTTCGCGGGTCTCCCGGGCGGACGACCAAGCGGGCGCCCTGTTTCTCCAAGCGCCCGCGTAGCGCGTGCAATGAATCGAGCAGAAACGCGACCCGCGGAGCTCCGATATCCGCCGCCTCGAGAAGACGAGGATCGAGAATGAAGACCGGCAGCACGGCGTCGAACTCTCGCGCAGCTGCCGCCAGAGCCGTGTTGTCCGCGAGGCGCAGGTCGCGTCGAAACCAATGGACGGCGACTCGAGACTTCATCGCTGTAGAAGCAGCAGCCGAGACCGGGATTCCAGATCCTCGAGGGTCGACACGACTTCCGCACCCCTCGGAAGCACGAGGGACGGCGCTCCACGACCCCCGACCCACAAATGCGTGGAACGCGGCAGTCTTCGGCGAAGCGCCCGCACGTTCCGGGCAGTCGCCGAATCCCCGTTCGACACGACGCTGACCGCGACCGCGCGGGCCGCGGCGCCGGATGCGGCGCCGACGATCTCCCCGACCGGCAAGTCGCTGCCGAGGAAGTGCGGAGTGATCCCTGCCGCCCCGGCGACGATCGCGGCCATGAGCGCGCCCAACTCATGCGTCTCGGGCGCCAGTGTCGTGAACAGCACGGTCGGCCCCGAAGTCCCAGATCGGTTCGCGCGCAGGATCCCTCCAAGAGCCGAGCGCACCAAGGCCGAACCGATGTGCTCTGACGCGACACACAGCCGCTGGCTTGCCCACTCTTCACCGATTCGCTCCAGGAGTGGGCCAACAAAGGACCGACAGAAGGAGACCCCTCCCAGCGCGGAGAGCTGAACCCCGATCTCTCGCTCGGCCTCGTTGCCGTCGAACCGTCCTAGGGCCCCAACGACTCGCTCGACGGCGCCCACCGGAGCACTCATCGGCCTCTGGACGAACGCGCGAAGCTCCTGGTCGGAGAGCTGGGCCAGATCGCCGATCCGGTGGCCGACCTCCACCGCACTCTTGGCCAGCCGCAGACGGTCGATCTCGCGTGCCCGATATCGACGGCTCCCACCGGGAGTGCGCTGCGGTTGCACGATCGAGTGACGGCGCTCCCAGGCTCGCAAGACGTGCTCCGAGAGGCCGGTGGCTTCGACGACGACCCGGAGCGGGTACGTCACGTGATCTGCGTTGGGTTGGACTACGGAGGCCATCCTTCCCGAAACTCTAGTCTTTCCGGCGTCCGTTTGTCTAGAAATTATCTTGACAGCTATGCGAAGCGAAATATCCTCTCGTCATGAACTTCGAAAACCGGCTCACGCTGGAAACCACTGCTCGCGCCCTCGTTCTTCTAGCGCTCATCGGGCTCTTCTTCTCCGCGCGTCCCGTGCACGCCGCAGTCGTCGAGGGCGTCACGTTCTCGGACAGACTTTCCGTCGAGGGTCGCGACCTGGAGCTCCGTGGGGCGGCTCTCCTACGCTACAAGATCTTCCTGAAAGCATACGTCGCCGCGCTCTACGTCGAGCCGACAGCGCGACCGGTGGTGGCGCTCCATGAGCTGGGGCTACGACTCGAGATCGAGTACTTCTGGTCGATTCCGGCCTCGGGCTTCGCGGACGCGACACGAGAGGGCATCGCTCGAAACGTCGACGATGCGACCTACCTCGCGCTCGAACCGCGGATCGAGCGCCTGAACGAACTCTACCGCGATGTGCAACCGGGCGACCGGTACTCACTCACGTATGTCCCGGAGGTTGGCACCGAGCTGTCGCTCAACGGGGCGCGCCTCGGGCTCGTTGAGGGCGAGGACTTCGCGGCGGCCTTCTTCGACATCTGGCTTGGCGAAGAACCGCTCGACGCGTCGCTCAAGGCCAATCTCTTGGGCGTATCGTGAGTACCGTGGCAGTACCAGCACCGCCATCCCCGGCAATCTCGAACCAGACGGGGCGGAAACTCTTCGTGTGGCTGAACGTGCTCGGTGGGATCGCCGTACTCGCAAGCTACATCATCGGCCTTGCGGTGCATCCGCAAAGCTCCGGGGCGGTCTGGGGCGGCGTCCCCGAAAGCCTCCAACCCCTCTACACCGTTTCGATGCTGCTCGCCGCGGCGGGGTACTTCCTCTTCACGCCGTACATTCTCTTCTCGCTCGATACCCATGACGTTCGAATATTCGGCCGCTACGGTTTCGGCGCGTTCAACGTGATCTACATCGGCGTACTCCTGCCGTCCGCCTCTTGGATGCCTCTCACCTTCGAGATGCTGGCGGCACCCGACCCGGTTCTTTGGCTCTCGATTCGAGCGGTGCTCCTCGTCGTCGGAGCCGCGTCGCTCTCTTTGATCGCGGCGATCGCAACGGCATCCCCCCCGGGGCGGAAGGGAGCCCGGTCGCTCGCCGTCCTCGGAGCGGCACTCTTCTCGTTTCAGACCGCGGTGCTGGATGCGCTGGTCTGGCCAGCCTACTTTCCCCTCTGACCGGAGGCATCGTGTCCGATCGCGCGAATCGAGTCCTGCGTCGCCTCATCACGATACCGACGTTCACCGTCGGGTTTCTCGTCGGCCTCACCTCGCTTCCATTCCTCCTCCCGATCGTCACAGTCACGGACCTCGCCCGGGGATCACGCTTGGGAGCAACACGAGCTCTCCTCTTCGTCGTCTACTACCTCGGCTGCGAGACCGTGGGAATCGTGGTGAGCGGATGGTTGTGGCTGCGATTCGGCCTAACGGGCACTCGATCGGGTCCGGACTGGCTCGACGAACACTTCCGACTGCAATGTTGGTGGGCCTCGATGCTGCTCGCCGGTGTACGAGTCCTATTCGGTCTCCGGATAGACGTCGAAGGCAGCGACGTCGTTCCCCGGGGCGACGGTCCGTTTCTTCTCTTCGTTCGTCACGTGAGCGTCGCCGATACCGTGCTGGCCGCGACCTATCTTTCCGCTCGGCGAGGGCACCGACTGCGGTACGTGCTCAAGCGCGAGCTCCTTTGGGACCCTTGCCTCGACATCGTCGGGCATCGACTGCCCAACTGCTTCGTCGAGCGCGGAGCCAGGATCAGTGCGACGGAGATCCAGAAGATTCGGACGCTCGCCCGCGACCTCGGCCCGAGCGAGGGCGTCCTCATCTACCCGGAAGGGACGCGCTTTACGCCACAGCGGCGGGCGTCCGTCTTGGCCCGGATCGCAGCCAGCGGCGATACGGACCTCCTGAACCGCTCTCGCGAGCTCGAGCACGTCCTGCCGCCTCGGCTCGGCGGCTCCCTCGCTCTTCTCGACGAGTGCCCTGAAGCCGATGTGGTGTTCTGCGCGCACACGGGCTTCGAAGGCACCATGCGACTCACCGATCTCGCCTCGGGGAGCCTCGTTGGAAGTCGCGTGCGGGCCGCATTCTGGCGCATACCCGCCGTCTCGATCCCGCACGATCACGAAGCACGCAGGGGATGGCTGTTCGAACGGTGGAGGGAGCTGGACCTCTGGATTGACGCGCGGATGCCGCCTCGAGCTTCCTAGCCGCGGGCTCATGAAAACCTCTTCCCGTCGCCAGGAACTCCCCGTCCCACAAGGGCCCGCGTTGTGAAGGGCCCGCGAGAATGCCCGGCGCTCGCCTCGTTTCCCCGCCTTGGCCCCGGGTGCGAATCGGCGTACCAGGCTCGGTCCGCCTCTCGATGACCTTAGTGATCGCGGGTCGGCTCGACTGGCTCGGGCTCGCGTCGGTACCGGGCGAGAAACTCCCAGATCGGGTCGGCAGCCTCGAAACCCGACAACGGATCGGCCGAGGGCAGGTCTCGCGTGTAGGGCCCCCCGGGCCAGGCGTGCTCCCAGCCGGCGATTTCGTAGAGTACGACTCCCGACGATGGCCCCGTCCCTCGCCACTCGCGTCGCACGACTCGGCCGCCCTGCAACGAGGCGAGCGGGAGCTCTCGGCTGGCGTGGTTGGCTCGGCGCCAGAACGCCACGGTTTCGTCCACCGACAACCACGTTCTCCCCGAGAGGCTGTACGGATCGTGCCCTCCCTCGTAGGGCACGACCTCGTCTGCGTCCCCATGCATGATGAGCATCGGAACCGGTCGACTCGGCACGGGCACCCGCCAAACGTCCTCGTCGTCGGCGGGGCGCCCGCCGATCGTGCCGGAAACCGCCGCCGCGGCGGCGACCCGGTCCGACAGCTCCGCGGCAACACGATGCGCCAACATTGCGCCGTTCGACATGCCGACGACATAGATCCGGGTACGATCCACCGTGATCCTAGCCTCGGTGGACGAAATCACTTGGCGTGCAAACTCGACGTCATCGATGTTGCGCTCGTAGGCCGGGCCGCAGCAATGGCCGCTGTTCCAGTGCTGGAGGAGTCCGAGAAAGCCGTGGCCGAAGGGATAGGCAACGGCGAAGCCTTTCTGCTCGGACAGCCGGCTGAGCCCACTCTCCTCCTCCATCTCTTCCGCCGAGCTGAAGGACCCGTGGAAGGCCAGCACTAAGGGCAGCGGCTCATGCCGGTCGTATTGCGCTGGGATGTGGAGAAGGAACTCGCGCTCTCCGGCACCTCCCCCTGGTCCCGCCTCCAACTCGAAGGACCCCGCGCTCAGAGGTCCAGGACGAACCACGGAAGAGCAGCCAAGAATCGCCAGGAGACCCAAGACGAGAGTCACTCGGACCGCCGGCATCATCCCTCGTGGTCTGCGCGCAATCGGTCGTCGCGTCAATGGCGCCCTCCCGTCGCGAGGTTCAACTCCGTGTGAGTCCCTCGACCGCCGACTCGTTTGCGATGCCCCTCAGCATTCCGTGGAACACCGCCTTGTGGAGAGGATAGATTCCATACCAATAGAACAGCCCGGCGAGACCGACCGGATCGAAGATTGCGGTCTGGCGAATCAAAGAGCCATCCGGAATCTCCTCCACCTCGAACTCGAGCCACGCGCGGCCAGGCAGCTTCATCTCCGCCGCGAGGCGAAGACGCCGGTCGGGCTCGAAGGCTTCGACCCGCCAACAGTCCAAGGTGTCACCCACCGCGATCCCATCGCGCCGAGTCCGTCCTCGGCGCATTCCGGCGCCGCCGACGAGTAGATCGAGGAAGCCTCGAAGCTGCCAAAGCCAATCACCGTAGTACCAGCCCGTCTCTCCACCGATACGCCGGATGGGCGAGAAGGCGTCTGGAACGCTGCGACGCACCGAGATCGTGCGAGAGTCCACCAGACGGTTTCCGAACCGGCTCCCGCCCCAATCCAGGGACTCCACCGCCGCGGAAGCCGGATCCGACCACCGCGTCTGCGCGAACTCCTGGTCTTCGTTTCTCAAAGCGCGAGCGATCGCATCCCGCACGCCCATCGGACGTATGTCGAAGGTCTTCAGAGCGGTGTCATCGCGAACGACTGTCGGGTGGTAGATGCTCTCGATCAGCTTTCGGCCCACACGGGCATAGAGCGGCGTCACCAATCCGAGCCACAGGCTCGACAGGCGCGGTGTGAGCACGGGAACCGGGATCATCAGTCGACGGAGGTTTCGCTGGCGCGCATACTCGCGCAGGAGCTCGCCGTAGGTGACGACCTCCCCGCCGCCGATCTCGAAGATCGGGTTCCCGGGAAGGTCCATCTCCATTGCGGAGACCAGGTACGCCAGGAGATCGTCGATCGCGACGGGCTGGGCGGGAATGGAAACCCAACGCGGCGTGACCATGACCGGCAACCGTTCAACCAGCGCACGCACCATCTCGAACGACAAGCTCCCGGACCCGATTACGATGGACGCGCGAAGCTCGACGACCGGAACGCCGGACTCGCGCAGAATTTCTCCGACCTCGTGACGGCTTCGCAGGTGCGGTGAGAGCTCACCCTGCTTGTCGCCAAGCCCTCCGACGTACACGATTCGACGCAGACCGACCTTCCGCGCGGCTCGGCCAAAGTTCTCCGCGCCGGCCCGGTCCAACTCTTCAAAGGAGTTCGAGGAGCCCATCGAGTGCACCAGATAGTAGGCACAATCGACGTCGCGCAGTGCCGAGACCAAACTGTCGTAGTCGAGGACGTCCCCACGAACGACTTCCGTATGCGGACCGACCCGCGGCTCGAGATGGTCGGGCTTGCGAGCCAGACAACGAACCCGGCACCCAGCCGCCTCGAGAGGAATCCTGAGGCGTCCGCCGATATAGCCGGTCGCACCGGCGATGAGGATGTTGGACATCGACAGGGTCTTCCTCATTTCGAAAACGGGGGCGTTACGCGCATCAGTCGTCATGCCGCTCGTCTGCCGATGAGACCAGTCGCTCCGGTAACAATGATCTGCATTGTGCGTCCTTCCATTCGTCCAAGAGGACTTTCAAACCATTCAATTCGTTCAAGACAGAACTACGGGGAACCTCGGAGGTGTCAAGAGATTGTTCCTCCTCCTGCTTGACTGCCGTCCTTGGATCCCTCAAATCGTTCATCGTGGCGAAGCCAGTGGCCTTTCTCTCCCCGAACGACCTCGCCCGAGCGGTCGGGGTGAGCGAATCCTCGGTCAAGCGGTGGGCGGACGACGGACGCCTGCAGTTCGTGCGAACAGCGGGAGGACACCGACGGATTCGACTTGCCGAGGCGGTCCGGTTCGTGCGGGAAGCCGGGCTGGATCTATTGCGTCCCGACCTGCTCGGCATGGGCCCCGCCGAGCCTCGTAGTCGAGGGGGCGGCGGCGGTCCGACCGCCGAAGCCCTCATCGAAGCTCTCTCCAAGGGGAACGACGTCGCCGCCCGCCAGATGCTGGTCTCTTCGTTCGTGCAAGGGGACTCCGCAGCTGGGCTGTGCGACGGGCCGATCCGGAGCGCGCTCGAGGTCCTTGGCCATCTCTGGAGGGAGGGCCCCGAGGGAATCGCGATCGAGCATCAAGCCGTCGACGCGTGCGCGCAGGCGCTGATGGAGATTCGCGCCATGATCACCGTGCCGAAAACCGCGCCATTGGCGATCGGCGGGGCGGTCGAGGGCGATCCCTATCTCCTTCCATCGCTGATGAGTGCGGTCGTACTTGCCGAGCTCGGCTTTCGAACATTGAACCTTGGCCCGAACGCCCCGAGTCGAGCGCTTCGCGCAGCCGTGCGGCACCGTGATCCAAAGCTCGTTTGGAGGTCCTCCAGCATAGAGCTCTCCGCCTCCGAACTGCGCGCGGATCTCGCGGAGATATCGAAAGCCTTTCGCAGGATGCCTGAGGTGGTTCTGGGTGGGCGGGGGTTGCCGCGTTCGGTCCACTCGACGTCCGACGCACAGGTGTTCGGATCGATGACCGAGCTCGCCGGCTTCGCCAGAGGGCTGCGCAGGACTGGTCGGCGCCGTTCCACCTAGCCCCTCCAGCCCGGCCAGCTTACTGGAGGCCGGAGAGCTTCTTGGCGCCTGGCCCGAAGCCCGACTCTGCAACATGCTTCAAGAAGCTACCGAGCTGAGCATCGCTCGGCGGCTCGGGGCCCTCCATCCGGCGCGCGATCTCCTCTTCGATCACGCGCGGCCAAACCTGAGGGAAGAGAGGACCCGACAACGAATCACCAGCCTCGAGGCCGTGGTCCCATAGAAGAGGCATCGTCGCGTGACGGGGGGCGTACCTGACGTCGGGACCACAGTAACGAAACGCGAGGGCGCGGCGATCCGTAGCGTTCGAGGCGTTCCCAGCGGAGCCATGGCAAACGACCGGCCCGAAGAGCAGGACGTCACCCGGCTCCATGTCCCAACCCACGACATCGTTCTCATCGCGGCGCTCGGCGAAATTCGGCGACGGCGGCAAGTCGGTGTCCATCATGTACGGATCATGGCCGGGCGTGATCGCCTTGTAGCGCTCGCTCCACCGGTGCGACCCGCGCACGAACTCAAGTCCGCTCGATTCTCGCGTGACCGGATCGAGCGTGATCCAGAACGACGCGATCTGCGAACCCGTGACCGGCCAGAACGGAATGTCCTGGTGCCACGGCGTGTCGATCGGGCACCCCGCACGCTTCACGAAGAACTGCTCATAGAAGAATCGAATCGTCTGCGTCCCGATTACCTGCTGCGCAAGAGCCGGCAACGATGAGAACAACGCGAGATCACGGAACGCATCGTGGAGCTTCCAGACGAAGATGTCTCCGTGGAACCCATCGTTCGCGCGGTTCAACCCTTTGCCGAGGACGGCGAGGCTCTCGATCGCATCCTCCAGAGCGGTACGAAGATGCTCGACCGTCGGCAGATCGAGCAACCCACGAGCGCAGATCACGCCGTCGCGTTCGAACGTCTCGAGCTCCGCCTGAGTGAAAAACCGAGAGGGGTCTGCCGGTTCGGGATACATCGCCATACAGGCGCTTCTAGCAGACCTCCGCCGGAGCCATCACCCCGGGGGGGGTCGTCGCACGGGCGATCGTACCCGACATCGCTTACTTTGATGCGCACCGGCCGGTATGTAAGTTGATTCCAGACGTCCTCCCGGCGCATCGCCGCCCGTGCAGAAGGAAAATGCCATGTCCAAAGCCCTCATCATCGACGCCTGCCGAACGCCTCGAGGAATCGGAAAACAGACCAAGGGCGCGCTCGCCCACCTTCACCCGCAGCACCTCGCGTCGACGGTTCTGAAGGCGATCGCCGAGCGAAATGGGATCAACACCGCCGACGTCGACGACGTCGTCTGGGGGACGAGCTCGCAAGTATGCGAACAGAGTGGCGACCTCGGGCGCATGGCCGCCCTCGACGCGGGCTTCGATGTGACAGCAAGCGGCGCGACGCTCGATCGGTTCTGCGGCTCAGGCATCACCTCGGCCAACTACGCGGCCCACGCCGTGATTGCGGGCATGGAAGATCTCGTGATCTCGGGCGGTACCGAGATGATGTCATTGCCCAAGAAGGGCATGCTTCCGATGGGCGCGAACAACATGCACTTGCAAGAGATCCATCCGCAGTCGCACCAGGGCGTATGCGCAGACGCGATTGCGACGCTCGAGGGTATCGGCCGTGAAGCGCTCGACGCCCTCGCCGCCGAATCCCAGGCGCGTGCAGATCGTGCGATCAAGGAGGGGCGCTTCGACAAGAGTCTGATCCCGGTCCTGAACATGGACGGAACGGTCGCGCTCGACCGCGAGGAGTTCCCGCGGCCGCAGACAACGGCGGAATCACTCGCCCAGCTCCCCGCGAGCTTTCCCAAGATCGCCGACTACCGACACACCGACGACGCGCTCACGTTCCGCGAGCTGATCAACAAGAAGTACCCCGACCTGAAGATCGAGCATGTCCACCACGCCGGAAACTCCTCGGGAGTCGTCGATGGTGCAGCCGCACTCCTCTTTGCCAGTGAGGACTACGCAAACGCGCACGGCCTAAAGGCACGCGCCCGAGTCGTTGCGACGGCAAACATGGGCGACGATCCGACCCTGATGTTGAACGCGCCCGTCCCCGCCGCTCGGAAGGTACTGAAGAGAGCTGGAATGACTCTCAACGACATCGACCTCTTCGAGATCAATGAGGCGTTTGCGGTCGTCTCCGAGAAGTTTCAGCGCGATCTCGACCTCGACCGAGACAAGGTCAACGTCAACGGCGGCGCGATGGCCCTGGGACACCCCATCGGTGCGACCGGTGCGATTCTCATCGGCACCGTTCTCGATGAACTGGAACGCCGGGACCAACAGGTGGGACTGATCACCATGTGTGCGGGCGGAGGCATGGCACCGGCCATCATCATCGAGAGAGTGTGAGAGGCGCCGTAGAAGGACACGCCCCTCGAGGAGAGCGGCTCGCTGCGCGGCGGGATCCGACGAGAGGCTGAAAGCCGCCATTCCAGCCGGAGCGCAGCACCCGGTTGCGCCGAAACGTTTCCGGTCATTCGCCTCTCCCTCAGCCGGCGCTTGCCGGAAGATGGACCCAGCCGCGCATGTACTCCGTGCGGATGGGCTCCAGGCCGGACACATCGAGAGTGTACTCGGGCATCTTCTCGAGAAAGATCCTCGTGAGCGCCTTGCCCTGCCGCATGCCGAGGCCCTTCGCGATGCAGGTGTGCATTCCCACCCCGAACGAGAGGGTCCGCGGCGCCACCCGGTGGATGTCGAAGACCTCGGGGTTCTGGAACTCGCGTTCGTCGCGGCCGGCCGAGGCGTAGAGGAAGACGATCCCGTCACCGGGCGATAGTTTCTGTCCGTGGATCTCGTGGGGCTTCGAAAGGAATCGCCCCATCGAGTTCGTCGGATTGTCGATGCGAAGGGCCTCGAGGAAGGCAGGCAGCCCCAGCTCGGGGTCGGCGATCACCTCGGCGCGCTGGTCGGGTTCCGTGAACAGACGGTAGGTCAATGCCGCGAAACCCTTCGGAAACTGAGAGCCTCCCCCCACGAAGAAATTCACCATGTTCATCGCGATCGAGAGGTCGTCGCCCGGAGTATCCCCCTCGATCACGAGCTTGCCGAACATATCGATCATGCCGTCGCCGTCGAACCCCGCGGCGCGGCGCTCCTTGATCATGGCGAGGAGGTATTCGATCACCTTCCCGATCGCGCCTTCTCCCTTCTCGGTGAGTCCGATCTTTCCCGGCTCGCGGTCCTGGAACTCCTCGGTCAGCTGCTTCACGTAGGGCGCGTCTTCGAGAGGCACACCGCAGACGAGCGCGGCCGTCTTCGAGGCGAGCGGCCACGCGACGTCATGCACGACGTCGAACTGGCCCATCTCTCTCGCGCGATCGACGAACTCCCGAGCGAACTGCTCGATCTGCGGCTCGAACCGGTCGAGTGCCTCACGTCCGAACCAGTTGGCGAGAGGTTTCGCGACGATCCCGTGCTCCCGTGCGTCCATGTGATGGAGCATCGGCCGAACGGGGCCGCGCTCGCCCATGATTGCCCAGGGCTGTGTACCCAGTGTCGCCGTGTAGTGCTCCTGGTCCTGATGGGCGTCCCAAATGTCCTGAAAGCGAGAGAGAGCCCAGGTGTTCCGCTTCTCGATGAAGTAGCAGGGGGCCTCGTCGCGAAGGCGCGCGTACATCGGGAGAGGGTCTTCGAGGGCTGCGGCGCAATAGGGGTCGAAGTCGATCACGACGAGGTCCTTTCTCTAGGAGAGGTTCACTGGAAGCGAAACACGGACAACGGAGAGAAGCGCAGGCGGAACCAGCGCCACCAGGGCGTCTTGGGCAGGGCGAGCGACGCGTCTCCGTGTCGATCGATGTAGTAGGAATTCGCCGCAACACACGCGGGGTCCTTGAAGACAGTGCCTTCCGCCCGCTCCAACATGAACCGGAAGTACCGATCGTGCTCTTCCCTCTTCACCTCGATGCGGTTCGCGCCACGGCGGTTCGCCTCCATCATACAGCGCATGATGTATTTGAGATGAGCGTCGAGCATCGTGAACCAATTGAAGCCGCCCGAGTAGGGGCTCGACGTCATGAAGTAATTCGGAAACCCGGGCACCGAGACGCCGTTGAACGCCTGGTAGCGGTTCTGGTGCCAGTACTCGCCGAGCTCCACGCCGCCGGCTCCGACGACTTCGAAGCTCGGGGCGTTGCCCTTCTCGAGGGTCTTGAAGCCAGTACCCAGGATGATCAGGTCGAGCTCATGGAGCCGTCCATCCTTGGTGAGAATGCCCCTCTCGGTAATGCGATCGATCGACTCCGTCACGAGCTCTACGTTGTCTCGATTGAAGCTCTGCAGGTATTCGTTGGAAAATGCGGGGCGCTTGCAGCCCAGTCCGTACTTCGGGATCAGCTTCCCGTGCAAGGTGGAGTCCGCAACGGACTTCCGGATGTACTTCTCCTGCGCCGCCTCGACCATCTTCACGAGTCGGCCTCGCTTGCGGTAGTTCACGACGAGGTACGTGCCGATCTCGAACCCAAACTCGGTCCAGAAGCGCCAGATCCGCAGCCCGAGCGGGGTGTACCAGAACCCGCGGCGCTGGCTGGCCTCGACCGGAAAGTCGGGCTTGGAGCCAATCCAAATCGGCGTGCGTTGATAAACCTCGAGACTTGCGACTTCGGGCGCGATCGTCGGAACCACCTGGACGGCAGAAGCGCCGGTCCCGATGATCGCGACACGTTTTCCGCCGAGCGCGTAGTCGTGATCCCAATCGGCCGTGTGCATCATCTTGCCTTGGAAGGCATCCAGGCCGTCGATGTCCGGGCGCTTCGGCTGACTGAGAATCCCGGTGGCGCCGATCACGTAGCGCGACCGGAGGCTGCTCCCGTCACCGAGATGCGTCGTCCAGGATGCACTCGTCTCATCGAACTCGGTCCGACGTACGTCGCATCCGTAGAGAATGTGGTCGTCGATCCCATACTTGGTCGCGCAGTGCCGGAGGTACTCGTGGATCTCCCGACCCGGCGCGTACGTCCGCGACCACTCCCGGTCCATCTCGAAGGAGAAGCAGTAGGAGATGGACGGGATGTCGACGGCCACGCCGGGGTAGGTGTTGTCCCGCCACGTGCCTCCGAGGTCATCCTGGCTCTCGAGCAAAACGAACGAGTCGAGCCCGTTCTTTCGAAGCTCAATGCCCGCACCGAGACCACTCACGCCGGCGCCAACGATGACGGTCTCGAAGTCCAGAGAAGAGGATGGGCTCGACGTCTCGCTCACGAGGCATGACGGTACGGACCGGTGGCCCGAAGTGCCAGCCCGAGTAGGCAGCGGCCGCACGCTTCTCCCGCCCGCTGCTCCGCGGTGACCGAAACGGATCCCAGGGTATCGAATCAGCCCCGCGCGTGGGAGCCTCTTCACCACTACGAGGCTACGGAATGCCGCAGAGCTTCTCGCCAGCTGAGAGCACAGCCGATCAGCCCGAACAGCAGAGCGAGGACGAGACGCGGGTCGCCCAGCTGGACCCACGGGTCAATGGGAAATGCGATGGTCTTGCGCATCGCCGCGACCTTGAAGTCGTGGGAGCCTCGGAACGCGGGATTGGTCGCAATGTCGAGCATGTCGCGCCGGCTGCGATAACGCATGCCCGCACCGGTACTCCACTGCTCCATTCCCTCGGCGTTCATGAGGTCCATGGCCGAGCTCGCCGCCTGTCCGTAGAGCACCGGGTGGGAGGCCCGGGCGAACAGCGCCGGGATCATGTACTCCATGTACTTCTCGAGCACCTCGTCGCTCGTCTCGCCCGGCTCTACGCCTTTGATCGGCAGAGGCGTGTCGTTCATGTCGATGACGTTGACCATCACGAAGTCATCGCCGGTGTCTTCCTCCATGAACTTGCGCAGCCTCGCCACTGCCTCGGGAGGCGGAGGCGGCTCGCGACTCGCGATCAGCTCCATGTAATGAGCGATCTCCTCGGTGCTGAGCGGGCCTCCGAACGACGTGTACCAACTAAAGAAGGCTGCGTAGAGCCCCACCAAGACCAGCCAGATCCATCGCGTTCGCGTCATGATCCAGTCCCCCCAAGGCCAGGTACAGCCGTCGATGCCAACGAAACGGTCGCGTCTCATTTGGCATTTCCTATGCCAATAGGCGAACGCCCTTCAAATGCGACAGATCGTCGATCGAGGCGCACCTCCCATCAGCGGACCCTGCGCCGCAGAAACCTCTCCCGCAACCGTCCGGACATCCCGGGCTTTGCCTCCCAGGCCGCCGTCTCCGTGAACGGGTCGGACAGGTCGAGTGAACGGCCGGCCGCGCCGTCGTGCACCATCGTCCAACCGCACGTCGACATGTCTCGCGTCTTCTGAAGCTCCTGAACCACGATTCCGCGTACCTTCGCGCGACCGCGCTCGGGTGGCGTCGTGAGCGCGGACATCGGATCCCCAACACCCGGGACGCGGTGGGTGAGGAGCCCCGCCCCGTCCAGACCGGTGAAGACACCCTTGGGACCGAGTTGGCTGAAGCGGGTATCGATCTCATACAACTGGCGGATCATCCGCAGGAAGTCCGCGAAACGAGGATCGGGTTCGGGGAGTTCGCGCGCGCCCTGAAGCCGCTCGAGACACGCGCGGTACTCGGCCCGCAGCGGACGCTCGATACCCTGGAGGCGCTCCAGCAGCTGCAACTCTTCGGCCTGGCGCTGCTGACGGGTCACGAAGGACGGATCCGGAAGGGCCCCGCCAAGGCGCGCCTCCTCCGTCCGACTCGGCAAAGACTCCCACTCGATTCCCACCCGCGTGGAGTGCGCCTGGAAGACCGAGAGCTTGATGCTCCAGTCGAGCAGCGTCGAGACGGCTTCTGGGCCTTCCTCGAGAAGGTCGAGAACCCGCCGCCACTCCGAGCAAACCTCGTCAGCCCACGCGGGCAGGAAACTCGCACCGAGGTGGCGCTCCACCGATGCGAGATAGTGCCGCTGAATGTCGACCGCGCGGAGATCTTTCCCGCGCACGCTTCGGGCGGTCACCGTGCACGAGGGATCGCGTGCGAACCGGTCCATCGCCCGAACCGGATCTTCGAGCTGCACTTCGAGACCCGGCCGCTTGCCAGCATCGACGAGCGCGACGATCAAAGCGGTCGTACCGATGCGAAGGAACGACGCCGTCTCCGAGCAGAGGCTCTCTCCGCAGAGATTGTGCAGCCGGTTGTACGTGCGGTTCTGGACGAGCGGTTCGTTCTTCGTGTGAAAGATGCCGCGAGAATTCGTCGACTCCCCCGATTCAACGTGCCGCAAGTGTGGGACGCGGGGCGATAGAACAAACTCGGGGCCTACGGCGCGATTGTCGAACCCTCCCGCCCCGGTGAACACGATCCGCGACACGAAGTGCGGAATGAGGTGACGCGGAACCAAGCTCGGACTGCAGCGGTAGAGATGGGATTCATGAGACCCCCACGTACTTCCGGTGCCGCTATAGTCGACGTTGCAACGGGTGACGATCATCTCGTGTACGGTCGGGTCCGCCCGTACGACTTCTTCCGCGAGGCCGGCGACGATTACGTCGCCGGCCATCGCGTAGCGCACGGTCTCCCACGGGTTCGTCGTCTCAGGAGTGCTCATCTCTGGATGCCCCCCCGCGTCGAGGTAGAAACGGCCTCCGTTGGTGAGAAACATCCCGGTCGAAGCCCCATCGGGGATACTGGGAAGAACTCGGTGGGCGACGTCGAACAAGCGCTCGCCGGCCCCGCCCAGCCGCAGCCCGCCGGCCCCGAGGGCGCTCAGCGCGTACTCGGTCTCGAGACCGCCCATCCACCGCGCGTCTTCGGCGCTCACACTATTGCCCGCCTGCCTGGCGAACAGCCGAGAGGTACTGGCCACTATGACGGGAAAGTCCCTGGTCGACGACGTCGAGCACTCGTTGCGAGCGCTCGCGTGCCTGCTCGAGAACCGAGTCGTTCGGAGCGGTTGCGGGGGTCTCGAGGGTGGGGCGGTCGCGGTTCGGTCGTTCTCTCTCCATCATTTCTCACTCCTGCTCTCTATGGCGTGGGCTCAGTGCCGCACGACGTGTCGCTCCGTCGACGGACGGAGGCGTTCCAGGATCTCCTCGAGATCAATGCTCTCCTCGAAGATCTGCTGCGTTTCACTGCGGGTGAATCCCGTCGGGTCGGGCATCTCGATCGTCACCGGCGGTGCCCACTTCCCCCGAGGCGAGCGCACTGTGACGTGGTCCCAGTTCACGTCCTTGATCCCCTCGACACCAGCCGCGCGCAGAAGCATCGCCCGAGTCCACGCCCGCGTATCCTCGGGCGGCTCGTGCACGAAGCGATCGATATCTGCCTCGCTGACGATGCTTTCGACCGCGCCCGCGCGCTCGTATGCCCAGTACAGGCCCTCGTCCTCGTCGAGGCTGCCGTAGAGGTGATCGAGCGTCTTCAGCTCGGGCGAAGCCCATCCGAGGGCGGGCCGACGTTCGATCGCGCCGGAGAGAATCTGTCGCTTCAACACCCAGTCGAGACGTGGGGCGAGGCCGTCGAAGTCGCGTCGGTCGAGACGCGCGAGGGTATCTTCCCACAAGGCAAGGATCTCCGAGGCGTGCGGAACGATCCCGTCGGCACCGCCGTTCTCGACGAAACGTGTCGCCGCCGCGAGAAAGTCGAACTGCATCTCGACTGCGGTTCGCCGCTCACCCGAGACGAGGCGCGCAACGGTTCGAAGATCCGGGTCGTGACTCCAGGCCCGCACCGCCTGAACCGGCGCGTCGAGCAGTAGGTTCGTGTCGAGCCAGTTCGCCTCGAGCATCGCCACGATGATCTGCAGCACTCCTGCCTTCAGGAGCGTCGCCACCGGGCAGAGCGTGTTGTCGTAGAAGATGCAGTGCAGACGGGCCATCTTGTCGGCGAAGCGCGAATTCCCGCTCCACGACCGAGGGCCGCAGAGCGACTCGTCACGGCTGTTCACGATGGGCCGCGAGTAGGTCGTCTGCGGAGCGAGGATCTGCTCGAAGAAATCTGCACGTTGCGCGATTTGGTAGTCGACCGCTGGCGCGTTGTTCTCCGAGCCGACCTTTCCCTGTCCGGTGAAGACGATGCTCGACGCGTGGTAGGTCGCGAGCAGTACGATCTGCGTCATGCGGTGGTGGAAAAGACGGTTCCACGACTCTCGGGTCATGAGCACGTTCATGTGGGAGCCGTAGGAGTGCGAGAGCCCGTCCGAGTTGTTCACGAGAACTTGGAGCTGCATGTCCGGCCCGAGCCTCGCGTTCGCCGAGCGCATTGCCCGACGTACGATCCGCAGCATCGCGTGCCAGACGGAGACGTGGTGATACGCATCGAGGACCTCCGCGGTCCCAACCTCGAGATGAGACGAGTCGATGTACGCCACACCTCCGTTCGAGGGGAGGTACTTGCGCCCCCAATCCTGGCTCGTGGCGGCGGTGATCAGCGCGTCTGGCGATCGCGGTCCCGGGAACCCGTCGATCTCGGCAAGCAACATCCGCGAAGCCTCGGGCCCGGTGCCGAGATCCCGGTCGAGGCCGAGAACCAGGTTCCCGAGCTCGCTGTCGATGCCGATCAGTTTCGGTGTTCGTTCCATGCGTCCCCCTCAGGCCGCCGTCAGGTAGTCGTGGGGGCGACGAACCCGCTGCGCATGCGGTTCGACGCGGACGACGTCGGCGTCCTGCGGCAGGTCCGAGAGGTGGGCGGCGGCGTTCGATGGCGAGAGCGTCGTCGACAGACGCTCCAGGACCGCCGAAACGGACGACAAGGCGTCCTCCATCGAGATGCCCTGCTCGCCCCCGCCGACGTGGCGAAGCAAGGCGCTGCGACGGATACCGAGGCAAATCTGCTCGAGGTTGCGTCCGCTGAGTAGCTCAGGCGCCCGAATGGTCCTCTGGGTCCCATCGCGGTAGGTCAGGGCCGCGAGCGGGTTGTCGGCGTTGGGGCTGTAGAGTCGCGACGTGACCGCGTCGAGAATGTCGTCGCGGGTGCGGGGGCCGGCCACGAACTGACAATCTTCCGGCAGGTGGATTTCCAGGATCCGCCGAGCGCTCGCGCGGTTGCGCGGGCGCGCCACGACCAGCTCGATATCGCTGAGTCGCTCGAGGAGTGCGGGATCGCAGAGCTCTTTTCGGTTCGTCGCGGCGATCACCGCGATTCGGTCGCGCGACTCGAACCCGTCGAGCTCGGCGAGCAGGGCCGCAAGGAACTTGTCGGAGTGTCCGACCTGACCGCGGATCCGGCCGATCGCTTCGATCTCGTCCAGGAAGAGGACGACGTGGCCCTCTTTGGCGGCCTCGCGGAGCGACTGGAACGTCTCGCGGATCTTCGCCTGCGTCTCACCGACCCACGGCGATTCCCATTCGCCTGGCTTTACGACGGCGAAAAAGACCGGGCCGCTGAGCCTCTGGAGCTCGGCCGCCGCGCAACGGACCATCAAGGTCTTGCCGGTGCCGGGAGGGCCGATCATCAAGATCGAGAGCCGACCGGAAAGGCCGTACGCCGCAGCCGCCTCGGGCGCGACGAGCGAGGCGGTGAGCGCCCCGCATAGAAGGTCGAGCTGTGCGTCGTGCCCACCGACCCGCTCGCGCCCGACGTCGGGCACACGCTCGATGAAGTTGTGGCGGATCGCCTGGCGACCGAGCTTCTCGAAGGCGAGGCCGAGGGCGCGGTCGTATCGCAGACGATCACCGCCGACGAGCTCGACCTCGTGCAGCGGCCGAGCCAGGTCGACCAAGACCTGCTCGTCGCGCCATTTCACACGGACCCGGGATTCGGAGACCCGCTCCTCTACCGTGCAGATGTCCGCCGCCTCGAGTTGGGATGCGTGCGAGCGGGCGATGATCATCCGAGATTCCTTGTCGAGGTAGACCTCCTCACCCATCTCCAACGCGTCGAGGTCGACATCTTCCGCGGTCGCGACGACGCGCCTCCCGCTTCCCGACGAGACCAGGGCCTGCGCTCCCTGCGGCATCTCGACCCGGCGTCGGAAGACCGCCGGATGCCACGGCGCGTCGGACATCGCATCGAGCAGGGCCTGAACCTCGACCTGGACCTCTCGGGCCTGCCCGAGCGTGTCGTTCAGATGCATGATGCGGCGAAGCAAGAACCGATCGACCTGGTGGGGGTCCGCGGCCAGGTGTTCCCGGACCCGCAAGAGGTGCTCGCAACGCTGGTCGAGGTCGTGCGTCCCCTCTCCCGCCGCGACGAGCCGCTCGAGCACGCTGTCCGGCAGCGTTCGAGAAGTTGGCGTGGTTCGTTCCTTACGAGGCATGAGTTCCTCCCGTCCCATCCGCGGCGTTCAAGAGTCGGAAACCGCGCTCGGCGACCGTTCCTGCGTGCCACCCGAACAGGGCGATCTGTTGGCCACCGTCGGGCAGGCTCGTCAGGAGCAGCGCGATCTGATGGGCTTTGGGAAAGCAGACGTGGTGCAAGCGAATGTCGTCGAGGGAAAAGAAGGTTCCGTTCAACCGGCAGGTAGCGCGCCGCTCGACCGGGCACTTGCGACAGAACGCGGGATGATGGTGATGCCAGCCGAGGAGCTCCTCCCCGAGCCCCCGCCGCTCGACCGCATCGCGTGCCGCGACCCACGTCTCGGGCGTGAACGACATCTGCATGTGGCTGCACACCGTGTGTTCGGCCGGAATCTGTGCCGTCACGCGCACGAAGATCTCGCGAGTCCCCGGATCACGTTGCAGCCGTCCGACCAAAAAGCCGCCGGTCTCGTCGTCTCCCGCCTGGTGAGAGAGCACGACGGCCTCCTCGAGAGTGTCGCGGGACATCACGACGGGTACGTCGTCGCGCGACGACGCCCCCGCGACACCAGGGCCGTAGGGCTCCGAGCCGGTGATAACGTCGGCAAGGCACGCCGACTCGAGCCGTAGGGGTGGCGCCTCGTCTTCGAGCTCAAAGACCAGTTCGGGCGTGGCCATGACCCCGCTGATGTCGGGAGCGTCGCGCACGGCGATGCGGTACTGGCACGTCTCACCGGCAGCGAGCTTTCCCTGCTCGACGAGATCGGAGAGTGCCTCCTTCACCAGAGCGGCCAGGTACTCGAGGCCGATCTCCTCGCTCGCGATGGATTCGCCGTCACGGACCGCGGCGAGCAGCGCTTGAACGTACGGCGCGCCGTGGGTGGAATGCCACACAGGCTCGATGACGCCGGGCGACGCATCGAGCCGCGGCGGGAGGACGCCGTTCCGGATCCCGGAGAAGCGTACGCACTCGAACACCGGTGCGAACTCGGGTTCGAGCCGGACTTCGCCTGCAAGACGGCCGTCGCCGTGACGGACCTCGACGTAGAACGCTGGGCGCAATGGCGCCGGCGGTCCGGCCGGGCTTCTTCCGGGATCCGGAGTCATCGGGCTCAGCCCGCCTGGATGTCAGGGGTGAGGGTGAGCTCGTCGTCCGGGCGAAGACAATCGCCGACGCGCTCACTGCCGCCCAGGAAACGAGCCTGCCGCGCCAAACGGGCCCGGAAGGCAACGGGGCGGCCAGCCGAATCGGTGCTGCGGCCGAGGCCCATCTTCTGCAGGATTGCCTGGAGCATCTGACTCACGGACGCATCGACGGGAATCGCCGGTGCACGGAACCTCTTTTGACCCGTGGCATCACTGACACGGATGCGGACGGTGTCGGGCGCTGCGACTGCGACGGACATTTCGAATCCTCCTTCAGGTTGGTATCGCCGCGGCCCCAATGGCCGCGGGGTGGTGCCGGGTAGTTCAGTGATGGGTGGTGTCGAGGTAGAGGCGGGCCACCGCCTCATCCCCGTGCAGTGCACGCGCCTCCCGGGCCGCGTGGGCGCAAGCCACGGACAACGCGGAGAACGCGTGGCCGATCTCGGCGACCGCCGGCTCGGCTTCGCAGACGACCTCGAAGCGCGGGCGGTTCGCGACGGTCGCCGCCCGGACCATCCGAACCCCGGCGGCGACCCGCAGGAGCAGCAGCGCTACAGCCTGGCTACAGATCTCGGTGGTCTCGCCCGCATCGACGTCGAGGTCGACCGACACTTCGATCAACCCGTCGTCGTGCCTCGTGACCCCAGCGAGCGCCCCGCCCCGACGCACATCGAGATCGACATGGAAGGGTCCGGTCGACCGAGCGAGATCGGACCAACCGCTCTCACGCGCCCGCGCGGAGACGTCGCCAAGGTCGACGGGACTCGGCAAGAGGCACGACCGCCGGTCGTCGTCACGAGAAGACGGCCACCGCATGGCCCGCAAGACCCCCTCGACCGCGGCGGGCAGTCGTGCGTCGAGGCTGATCTCCCGGTCGAGCGGCAGCTCGGCACGAACCCGGACTGTGTCGTCCTTCTCGGGTACGACGAACTTCACGCCGGCCGGTAGGCCCGCATTGCTCTCGAGTAGGTCCCACGCATGACCGTTCACTCCGTCAGCGCCACACTCGGCGTCGAGGTGGATCCACCCGTGGGCGGCGCGCGCCGTCAGGCACGCGTCACCGCTGGCGATCTTCCAGCCGGTCGCGTCGATCTCCTGAACCGAGGCCCGCTTCTCGAGCAAGGCGCGCAGCTCGGCGGCTCCGTACGTCGCGGCGCTCACGACGAGGTGTCCTCTTCGAGCACGAGATCGCTCAGGTCGACCGCCGTGGCGCTCCGCAAGAGCGGCCGCGAGTCGATCGGCAGATCCGCGCCGTGAGCGCGCGCCCACGGGCATGCCTCTCGGTTCATCGCCTCCTTCTCGTGCGGAAGCCGGTTCATCCATGAGAAGATCTCGTGGACCTGCTCGATGATCGTGAGGAGCGGGGAGCCCGGGAAGACGCCGCCGAGACAGATGTAGGCGGCACCGCCGGGGCCTGGGCCGATGTTGGGATGAAACGCGTTTTGGGGCGCGATCCACTGCACCGTCTCAAAGGGTGAGATGCGACGCAGGTAGTCCTCCGGGAACCACACCGCGAACGTGCAGCCCTGATGGTGCTCGATGGTGCCGGCAGCCGTCTTGATCAGCCCCCGAGTCCCGAGCCGCACCAAATACCGCTGCACCGGGGCACGTGTGATCGGCTCAATCTCGACGAGGTCGCTGACGGCCGAAAAGTCCAACGCGAGCGACTCCTGTCGTTCAAGGAAGCGTGCGAGAGGTAGCTCCACAAACCTTCTCCTTTCCGATCACCCGACGGCGATCTCGACGCGGTACGGCGAAGCGCCCGCGGCTTGGACGTGAAAGACATCGCCCGCGACTAGGCCGATCTGACGAAGGGTTCGTCGTCGCTGGCGGGCCGTCAGCTCGGTTCCGACGAGACGATCGGTGCGCGCGAGGCCTGTCGGCTCGAGCTTCTTCCGGCACGCCCTGCACTCGAGCGTCCCGCGCAGGCGAGCCTCGAGGTGCAGCAGTGGCCGCTCGTGCGCGTCAGGGCACGCGAGCGCGGTGAGAAACCGGTGGCCGTCTACGCGGAACGAGGCGCCCTGCGGTCCTGTGGACCCGCCCGCTCCCGATGCTTCGAGGAGGGCAAGGGCGTCCTCGATCGTGAAGCGAGAGGGGTCGCACGAGAGCCGCGCGACGCTGCACGCACTGCTGTGCTCAAACCGGCAGTCGGGGTTGCGCTCCATCGCCGTGACGAACTGTCGATGCGTCCTCAGGTCGAAGAGGACCTCGTGTCCTGCGGCGAGCTCGTCGATGTGCCCACCGAGGAGCTTTCCGAGCTCGATCGCCTCGAGCGCGCCGGCGAACGCGCCGAGTGCCGACGGTGCGTTCGTCGCCGGCGCGCTCCGGCCCGGGGCGGCCCCGACCACTTCGCACGTGTATCGTTGGGGCAACGACGCGTACGAATCATCGCTCCACGAGCACTCCATGCATGGCGCGTCCTTGTGGGGGAGGTACACGTTGACCCGCGCCAGGAGTCCGGCCGCGTCGACGGCACCATCGATGAGCGGCGTGCCGAGCATCCACGTCGCCTCGCCGAGATACTGACGGGTGAGCCGCGTATCGACGCACGAGAGGACCGCATCGGCGCGCAACAATCCTCGCGGGAGGTCTTCTATCCTTGCGACACACGCGCGGACATCCACGCCGGGAGCGGCGCGCCGGACCCGCTCCGCCGCGACCCGCGCCTTGGCCCGACCGACGTGAGCAGGGAAAATGTCCTGAGAACACAGGTTTTTTTCCTCGTAGACGTCGGGGTCGACCAGGAGCATCGAGGTGACCTCAGAGAGGCGCGCCACGTGGGGGACCGTGTGAGAGCCGATGTTCCCGCCGCAACCCACGACGACGACCCGACTCACGACGCACCCTCGGCGTCGGGCGACCAGCGGCCGTCGTGACCGAGCCGGGTGCTCTGCTCGCGGCAGCCCGCGCAAACGCTGTCGTTCCACCAACAGCTATCCTCCGCGTCGGGGTCGTCGGCGCTCTCGGCGCCCGGGGTCGAGACGTGATGATGATAGAGGCCACAACGCGGGCAGCGGACGACGAGGGCGTCGTTCTCGATCTCGACCGTGCAACGTGGGCAGGCGACGCTGCGGTCGGAGGCCACGTAGCGCTCCTCGAAGGCCACCCCCTCCGACGAGAGGAACAGGCGTAGCTCGCCGAGTCTAATTTCGTCTCGGTCTTCGAGAATTCTCGCACCGCCGAGCACACGCTCGCCGTTCACTCGGAGGCCGGCGGGGCCACCGAGGAGACACCATGCCTCGCCGTACGCGCCCGCGACCTTCGCGACGGTCGCCGAGCCGCGCGGCACGACGGAGTCCTCCCCGGGTGCCAGACCGCCGGCGGGGCCGTCCCCGGCTCCCGGTAGTGCTGCAACCGTCGCAAGATCGAACGTCTCCTTTTCTATCTCGATCGGATGCCGACACGTCCCCGTGCCGGCGTCTTCGATCCACACACGCATCCCCCTCATGTAGGCACCTCCGTGACCTGAATCGCGATTCTCATGCGAAAGAAATCATGCACGACGTCACGTGCGATCGCATCGTGTCTAAAGAAGAATGTCGCACTGAAACCCACGGCTAGCGCGAGCCGTGCTACGTGTGCCGCGGTGTCTTCGATACGACGCATTCGGGTGAGCAACGATTTCGCAGCGTTCACGTTCGCAACCTACACGTCGCGCGCGGCTTCGTTGTAAGTTCACGTGTCGCTCGAAATTCGAGACTGATCGTCGATCGCACCGCGTTTGGTCTTGACCTACTCGGAGCGAGCCCAGATCATCTTCGATTGAACCCTGCGCGCTTTCGCGTGCACCCCTTCACTGTTCCCGCTCTTCACCCCGCTCTTCGTCACTAGAACCGACTCGGGAGGTTTCAAATGGGCCGTATCGTGGTGCTTTGCCGGCTCCGGCAGCTGATGGATGCGTCGGGAGTCACGTTCATCGATCTCAAGAAGGGCTACGGACTCAACAACGACCAAATCACGGCGCTACGCGCGAACTCGTGGACGAAAGTCAGTCGCAAGACGATGGAAATCCTCTGCGACCGCTTTCGCGTGACTCCGGGCGACCTTTTCGTCTGCATCTCCCAGGACCTCTGGTTTCCCGCGACCGGGAAGAGCGCCGACGTCCATCTCCACGTCGGCCAACGTTCGGTCGGGGCCCAAGCGAGCCACGAAACGGAGGTCATGTTCTGCGCCGACGTCCACGCGTGCAACGTCGTCGGGGACCACCTGAAGAGCCGCGGCGTCTCCGGGGTCCGGATGGTCGGACACTCGATGGGGCTGACGAAAGAACCGATCGCGCCGCTGCGGACAGGCGTGCACGTCATCGTCGGCTCGCCGAACGCGAATCCGCTGACCGCGCCCGCGATTCGCGATTTCCTCTACCAGGTCGCCCCGTCGACCCCGACCGACCAGCTGCCATTCCCGTTCCGGATGGCGTGGTCCAACGGCCTCACGATCGGCTACCCGACCCTGCGGGCCGACGAGATCGGCATCTCTGCCGGCCGGACGGGTGGTCCCGTCGCGTATCGGCGCGCGCTCTCGGACGACAGGGCGGAGGATTGTGCCTTGCTCTTCGCCCGACGGTTCCCCGTCTCGAAAGAGGCCCGGTTCGAGGATGATTCCCGCGTCGTAGTCGTCGTCTGCGGCCACGGCGCTGCCGGCACGACCGCCGGTGCGATCGCTGCGATTCGGGACGACGTTACCGCGGCGATGTTTCCTCTCGAGTTCGGCACCGTTACGGCCGCGGTCATCGGGGTCGAGTACGACCGGCCGAAGCGCGGCTCGTCCGAAGCGCCAAGACTCGAACCCCAGCTGCTACAGGTCGTCGACACGATCGTCGAGGGAGAGTTCGCGGGCATCTCGACTCCCCGAGACATCCGGGCGTTCACCGCCGGGGCATCATGATGACGGGGCGATCTCTAAAGCCCCCAGGCACGTCTCATCGCGGCTGTCGCGACATGGGGCCCGTCGCTGCGCTTGGTTTCCGAAGCCCCCTCTCCGACCCAGCGCTCGTCGATCGGGTCGCTGGCCGGCTGGAAGCGGACGTCGCAGCTGAGCCGGTACTGGTCGGTGGTGTTCACGAACGACGCGTGCAGCATCTGCATCCCGAAGACGAGAACGTCGCCCGGGGCAAACGTCGTCGTCTGCCACGTGCCGCCGAAGCTCTCTACGAGCTCCAGAGGGTCGAGCGTCAGCCAACCGCCGTAGCCATCGCGGTCGGAATCGGACTGACCGTACGTCTCGCGCACGCGCTCGTACGCGGCCGAACTCTCCGAGCCGGGACAGAGGGCGATCGCCCCAAGAGCCGGCGTCACCTCGCCGAAGGGGACCCAGCAGCTCAACAGCCGTTTCGAGCCTCGCCCCATATAGACCGAATCGGCGTGGGCGCCCGTGAACTCGCCCGGCGCCGTTGCGCGCAACCACTTGTAATCGAATGTTCGGGCGGGCTCGGCGAATAGGGCCTCGAACAGCCCGGTGACGGGGGCGCCCTCGAGAACCCGCTGGACCGCGGGGTGGTGAGTGATCTCCGGCCGACCCTTCATGTTCGGGGGCGCCGTGCCCGGACGACAGCGCGCCGACGAGGTCCCCGCGTCTACCGCGAGAGCACCAGCGTCGGCGAGGTAGGCCAAGATCACTTCGCGTGCGCGCAGAACCTCATCGACAGGATGAAATCCGCGCAGCAGCACGTACCCGTCGTCATCCAGCCTCGTGCGAAGGGCCGCCGCATCGCCGATCAAGGACGCCGAGTCGCGCATCTCACTCGCGAGCCCGGCGCTGGGAAGCTCGACGTCGCGCACACCCAAGCGCAAGGTCACGACTCGCCCTCCCCGCTCTGGTCGGCCGCCGAGCGATAGAGCCTCCAGACGTCCCTGGCCCCGAAGGGGATCAGCACCAGCGCGACCGCGAAGAAGGTGCCCAGGCCGACCGCGTAGATCCATCCCCAGAGTGCCACGAGATCCTCGGTGCTCATGCGGCCTCTCGGTCGGGGAACAGGAGAGAGAAGACGACGAACAACACCGCACAGAATCCGAAACTCGACAGCCCGATCACCTCCCCCGGCACGTCGATACCCGTCGACGCAGCCAGCTCCTCGCGGAACAGGCCCACAATGGCCACCAATCCACCGAGCAGTGCCACGAAGGCGCCGACGCTCGAGGCGCGCGACCAATACAGGCCGCCGATCAGCACCACCGAAGCGCCGCTCATATAGATCGTGCCGGTGACGGCCATGTAGGTCCAGACGCTTTCCGGCAGCTCGTACCAAACGCCCCACACCAACAGGAACGCGCCGATCGCGAACACCCCCGTGCGCGTGATACGGATCTGGGCCGCTTGGCTGAGCCCGCCTTTCGTCAGGGGCCCAACCACGTCGTGCGCCAGGACCGACGACCAGCACAGCAAGTAGCTGTCGTGAGTCGACATGAACGCCGCCAGCATTCCCGCTGCCACGAGGCCCAAGACGCCGGTCGGCAGGAGGCGGCTCAGCAGAAAAGGCATCGCCTGCTCGGCGTTGCTCGCTTCGCCGCCAAGCCCCTCGGGGAAAAAGTGGCCTTGGAGGTCGGGACTCTGCGCGACGAGGCCGAAGAGCGCCGCGGCGAAGAGTGCCGGCACGCCAAGCCGCACGAACTGTCCTGGCGCCGCGAGTAGGAAGGTGAGGCGCGCCACTCGCTCGCTCTTCGCCGTCAACGCGCGAGAGGCCTCGGGGGCCCAGCAGATCGCCGCGGCGAGAAACACGACCGTGTTGAACACGACCCAGATCCACCCATAGCCGCCGTCCGCGACCGGGTTGAACATCCGCGCACCCCGGTGCTCGGCCATCGAGGCAACGATCTGATCCCACCCCAGCAGCGGGTGCGAGAGGCAGGCCGCAACGGCGAGGAAGAGCCCCACGCTCAGCACCACGAACTGGAGATAGTCGGTCACGAGCACCGACAGCATCCCGCCGAGCATCGTATACGCGATGACGAGCACGATCAGCAGAGACATCACGAGATTGACGGTCGTCTCGCTGCCGGGCGCCGTGAGTGAAGCTCCCGTCAGGAAGGTGACGAATGTCGCACCCATCTTGGGGAAGAGCCCCATGTTCAAGATGCCTGCGAGCGCGCCGATGCTCCCGCCGAGGACGCGAGTGCGTCGATCGAAGCGATGCTCGAAGTATTCCGAGATCGTGAGCAACTCGAGCCGCCGGAGTGGCCCGACCACGAAGCCGCTCAGCCCCAGGAGCACGCTGACCACGAAGCTGATCAGGGCCAGCGTGACGTAGGCGAAGCCATTCGAAAATGCGTCGATCGACGCGTACATGAGCGTGACCAGTCCCAGCCCGGTTCCGACGTAGCTCGCCGAGTTGAGCGCGGCACCCGCGTTGCGCCCGCCGACCAGATAGGCCGCAACGCCCCCGGCCACCCGCCGGTTCGCCAGCACGCCGACGAGCAGCGTCGCGAGGAGGTAGGCAACGACGATGGCAGCATCGAGCATGCCGAAATTGCTGGTCAGCTCCATCCGTCAGAGCGAATAACCCACCCGAAGCAGCTTGTCGCCCCGGCCTTCCGCCCTGCCCTTCCGCCCTGGCGGGGCTCACTCGGCGCGACATCCCCGCGCGAGCCGCTCGCCGGGGAAACCCGCAGCAAGGAGTCGTCGATGGCACGCGAGCGGCCAGCCGGGCTAGAGTCCCCGCATGCGTCGATCGACTCCCTTCCTTTGGGTCCTGACGGTCGCGGTTCTCACGGGATGCTCGGCGACGATGAACCCGGCCTTCCGCTACGACGCCCCCGCCGACGACCTCGACCTGAGCTCCGACGTCATCCTGGAAGGGAACCGCTATGACCCCGCGGTGCTCCGGCTCGACGACGAGACGTGGCTGGCCTGGCTGGATTACGAACCAGATCGCGGCGACAGTCTGTGGATCGGCCGTCGGCGAGAAGGCGCCTGGATCAGCCGACGCGCGGTGGTCGAGGCGGCGCACGGCACCGAGCTCGCGCGCCCGACGTGGACGCGCACCGCCGGCCGAGACACGACGTTCGCCTGGCTGACCTGGGAACAGCGGCAGAAGGAGAACTGGGACCTCGCGTGGGCGGTCTTCGACGCCTCGGCACGAGAGCTCGAGCGCGCGGTCCTCACGATCCCCGGCGTAAACGTAACCGAACACGCCGCGAGTGCCGAAGGCGACGGGCCCGTCTTGATCGTAGCTCGTCACGAGGACCGAAACGGATCGCGCATCGCGCTCACCGCGCTAGGCTACGACCCGGCAACCCTCCGCGCACGATTGGCGCCGGGCCGCGTCGCAGTGGCTCCTCGTTGGGACAACGTTCACCAGACGTCGGCCCGGCCGTGGGCGCCGGACATCGCAGGTGATCCGGCCGGTGCGCTGATCGTCTGGGACGAGTTCGATGGCACCTCTTTCCAGATCCGTGCCCGAGTCCTGCGAGACGGGGTGCTCGGCCCGACCGTGTCGCTGACCGACTCCGACCGATTCGAAGCGCGCCCCGTCGTCGGCCGCGCAGCCGGAGCAGATTCGTTCTGGATTGCGTGGGAAGAAGGCGAGCGCGGCTGGGGTGCTCGCTACATCGGCAACGACCAGGCGTGGAACAACTCGACGGACGACCGCGGCTCCCTTCACCGCCTCCGGCGCATCCGAGTCGCGCGGATCGGCCTCGATGGCGAAAGACTGGACGTCCCGCCCCTCGATCTCCCGGCCTACGAAGAAGTCGAGACCCTCGGCCCACGGCGTGACGGAGTGCGAGAAATGGGCCTTTACTACGAGCGCCCCCAGCTCGTCGTGGACGGCGCGGAGCGACCGTGGGTGGTCTACCGACATTTCGCGCAGAGCCAGCTCGGCCGACCGGAAATCACCCATCACCACATCGAGAGTGGTTGGCGGCTCTACGCCCGCGCCCTCGAGCGTGACGGATGGTCACCGCTTCATCGCCTCGAACACGATCAACGCGACGGACAGCAGCGTCTCTCGCTCGCGCCCGGCCCAGACGGCATTGTCGCCGCATGGACGACCGGACGCACGGACCGGCGGGAAGACGAACGTCCGCGAGGCGTGGCCATCGCTCACATTGTGCGAGAGGGTGCGGGGCCGCGTCGACGGTCGACCAACGATCCAGAGCGCACGGCCGCCCCCTCCCCGGCCCGAGCCACCGCACCGCCCCGGCGCCCGGACTCCCCGACCACCGAAGTCGGTGGCAAGACGTGGCATCTCGCGTTCGGCGACCTCCACAGGCACACAGACATCTCGCTGTGCTTCGCGTTCTTCGACGGTTCGCTCGACGACGCCTACCGATACGCCCGATCGGTCGAACAGCTCGACTTCCTTGGCATCACCGATCACACCCGCGACATCGACCAGGGTGATGTTCAGAGCTTGCTGTGGTGGCGCGCGACCAAAGAGGTCACGCGTCACCATGCGCCCGGCGCATTCCATCCCTTCTACTCGTATGAGCGCAGCCACGACGACACCGACCACAATGTGATCTCGCTGCGCGACGACATGTTGCGGAACTTCCCGCCCCCACTGCCGGAGTTCTGGGCCGAGATCCACGACGACCGTACCATTACGATTCCCCACACGACGCACACCGTTGCGGACGAGCCGTACAACGGAACCGTCTGGGACTATCAGGACGACCAACGTCGGCCACTCGCCGAGGTCTATCAGGGGTTTCGAGACGTGAGCGCGCTGCGCGAGCTCCAGGTGCCGCTCGAGAAGGGGTACCACATCGGCATGATCGCCAGCAGTGACCACCTCTCTACCGGAGCGAGCTACGCCGCCGCCTGGACGGAAAGCCTCGACCGTGAGGCCGTGTTCGATGCGCTGCGTTCCCGCCGGACGTACGGGGCGACGGATCGCATCCGCCTGGTGTTGCGGTCGGGCGACCATTGGATGGGAGAGATCGTGCAAACGGACGATCCGCTTCCCCTCCAGATCGAGGTCACCGGGACCGGACCGCTCGAGGCCGTGGAGCTCTGGGTCGACGGCACGAAGCGGGAGACGTTCACTCCCGCTGCGGAGTCGAGCGAGCTTCGCGTGGCGACCGAGGTTCGAGCGCCCGACCGCTATGCCTTCGTGCGCGTCGTCCAGAGAGATGGGAACCGCGCCTGGTCCTCTCCCATCTGGCTCGAGCCGACGACGACGGCGCCGCCGGACATGTCCACCGGCCCCGCGGCGCCACATCGGGGATTCCGTTTCGCCGGGCGCCTGCGCTAAGCCATCTGCATGCGGCACATCGTATTCACCGGCCTCCTCGCCTTCGTCCTGATCGCCCCCACCCAAGCCCGTTCGCACGGGGACTGGGGGCACGTCCATGTCACCCGTTGGGCGATCGAGAGTCTTCCGCCGGGACCGCTGGCCGACTTCTTCGCCAACCCCGAGGTGGTCGAGGCGGCGCTGTTCGGAGCGGCATTCCCCGACTCGGGCTATTGGGTCGACGACCCGGCGGCGCGCGAGTACGCCGAATACAGCCACTGGGAACCGTTCATCCAGGCATTCGTCGAGAAGATTCGCGCCGAGCAGCCGCCCCCGTTCACGACGCTCGAGCAGCGCAAACTCGTCGCCTTCATGATGGGCTGCGCCGCTCATGGCCTGCAGGACGAGATCTTCGACTCGCTATTTTTGTTCCAGGTCGACGAGCACGATGGTGGCGGGCAAGCCGACGCGGATGGAGGCACCGACTTCTTTCTCGTCGACGACGGCATCCTGCCTTTCGACCTCGCGGAGTTCGTCCCCATCGACGTTCTCCTGCCGCTGTATGCAGACATCCCGCAGGACATCACCGAGGACGTCGTCCGCAACGGCGTGGCGACGCAAACGTCCGTCTACGTCAACGAGACGTCCGGAACCACGATCGCCCGGGCCTTCCTCGATGAAAACGCGGAGCGGCTGCCGTGGACACGCGAGCACTACCTCGATGAGGACATCCCGGGGAGTCTGACGGCCGAGATCGCTCCGACCGCGGCATACTTGAAGGCGCTCTGGGGCCGACTCCACGGCACTGGATCGACCGACCCGCTGGTGGTGCACAGCTATCCCGACGAGGGGCGCGCACTCCGGACGGCAGAGCCGCTGCTCGCCGACAGCTACGTCACGCTCATCTTCGGACAGGGAATCGACATCGGCACGGCGCGCGGCACGTTCACGGATTCGCGCGGGCGATCCGTCCCGTTCAATCTCGACGGCACTCGGTGGGGCCATCCTCGGCCGCGGCTCGTTCGGTTCCAACCCACACAACGGCTGCGCGAAGGCGCGCGCTATACGGTATCTCTCGAAGCGGGCACCGAGCGGATCGATGGAACGATCGAGGCCCGATTGACTCGGTCGATGTTCCGGGTCTCTGGCCAACCCGAGTGCGGAGCCTCGCGACGCCTCGCCGGTGGCCGTGTTGGGTTCGGGCATCGCTCGGTCTTGGCCTGCCCGGGTCGGGGAGTGCTCGCGCGGCTGCGCTGATCTCGCCCCCGCCATCCATCGACGCCATGCCGACCGTGTCCGCCAAGACTTCCGCGCCGATCACGATCTTCAGCGGTACCGATCGCGACTGGTCCGAAGACATCGTCTCGCAGTGTCCGTCCTTGCAGGTCGGCTGTCGCGCCCCCCGGTGGGCGCGCAACGGCCACACCCAGGCGGCCCTGACCGTGTTCCACGACGAGTATGCCCCCGCAGCCGTAGGGGATGATGACGAACGACGGGCGATGGCGGACGGGGGGACGGTCTCGCTTCAGTGGGCCGGATTGAACGAACCGGCACAGACCCCGGTCTTGGTCGTGTTGCACACGATCTGCGGGAGCGGCGACTCTCTGCGGCGCTTCATCGCGTCGATGCGCCGGCGACTGGGTTGGGTCGTCGTCGCCTGCAACCGACGCGGGCACGCCAATCTGCCGCTCACGGCCCCCCGCATCAACACCATGGGATTCCCAGACGACCTCGACGCCCAGCTGATACGGATCTCCGAACGCCGCCCCCAAGCGCGACTCTACGGGGCCGGCATCTCGGCTGGGTCCGGACTCCTCGTCCGCTACCTCGGCGAAAAGCGCGGCGCGTCACGGCTCGCCGCCGCCGTCGCGGTCTGCCCCGCGTACGATGTGCCCAACGGACTGCGCAGCGCCCACCCGCGCTACGACGCGTACATGACGCGGAAAATGGTTCGGTTCTTTCTCGAAGAGCACCGTGACGTACTCGGTGGTGTCGACGGCTTCGAGCATTGCGCGGCGGCGCGCACGATGGTCGAATTCCACGAGCGTCTCTATCCGCTGGCCGGTTTCGACACGGCCGAAACGTACAACGATGCGTCCGACCCGATGCGGGTCGCCGCCGACCTCACCACACCGATCCTGGTCCTCAACGCCGAAGACGATCCAGTCTGCTCAGCCTCCAACGTGCGACGCCACCGCGACGCGATGCAGCGACTCCCGCGCGTGGTCACCGCACTCACTCGATACGGCGGGCACTGCGGTTTCTACGAAGGAACCGGCGCCGCGACCTCGTGGTCGGACCGTGCGGTGGCCGAGTATCTCTTGGCTGCAGACACGGACGCGGGTTCGGCCTGCCCCTCCTCCGCCGTGGACGCCCGGCCCGGTCCAATCGCGAGCGCGCGGACGTAGACTTTCTCGACTTCTCGCCGACCTCTTCGACTTGGTGCAGAGGAGAGGCCCTACGCGGCAGGGGACTCCACCTCGGCGGCATCGATCTGGTCGTCGGCATCGATCAGAAGCTTCAGCTCCTCTTCCGACTCGCGAGCAGACAGCATCAGGGCATCGTCGTCGCGGCGGAACTCGAACTGTCGGTCCAGCGTCTCTTCGTCATGCTGGCGGAACAGAGACACGACGCGCTCGGCCTGCTCGGGACTGGAGTCTAGACCACGGAGAACCGCCTCAGAGAGCTCGAGGCTCGACCCGAACGCGACGCGCACGACGTAGGCCGCTCCGCATTCGCGCAGTGCGAGCGCATGCTGCCGGTTTCGAGCCGCGGCGTACACGCGCAGACCGGGGAAGTGCTTTCGTACCATCCGTACAATTCGCGCGGACTCCTGCGCGTAGTTCACCGCCACGACGAGCAGCTTGGCCTCCTCGGCGCCGGCCGCCCGCAGGACCTCCAGCTGCCCCGCATCTCCGAAGTAAACCCGGTTGCCGAAACGGCGCACGAAGTCGAGGTGCGTCGGATCTCGCTCGAGCGCAGTGAAGCTGACCCCCTTGGCACGAAGGACCCGGGCCACGACCTGACCCACGCGTCCAAAGCCGGCGATGATCACCGGATTGGCTTTCGGCGCAGGCTCGTCGAGGCGTTCGGGGGCCACGTCCGTGAACCACCGGGTAAGAAGGCGGTCGTCGACCAGTACGACCAGCGGCGTGAGAGCCATCGACAACGTGACGATGAGGATCGTCATTCGAGACGACTCGGGATCGAGTAGACCGAATGGCCCGGCGGCTCCCAAGATCACGAAGGCGAACTCACCTCCTTGCGAGAGCAGGATCGCCGTCCGGCGTGCCGTGCCGGAAGCGAAGCCCATCATCCGCCCCACAGCAAACAATAGTACGAACTTCACGAGCATCAGGAGCGCGGCGGCTCCAAGAGCGAACACCGGCTGCTCGACGAGAAGACCAAGGTCGAGCGTCATGCCGACCGACATGAAGAAGAGGCCGAGAAGAAGTCCCTTGAACGGATCGATCGCGGCCTCGAGCTCATGCCGATACTCGGAGTCGGCGAGGAGCACTCCGGCGACGAACGCGCCAAGTGCCATGGAGACGCCTAGGTGTTCCATCGCAAGAGCGGCGCCGAGCACCAGCAGGAGCGTAGCCGCGACGAAAATCTCGCGGGTCTTGGCGAGCACCACCAAGCGCAGAGCCGGCCGCAGAAAATATCGTCCGCCAGCGATGAAAGCCACGAGCGCGGCAAGGATCACCAGCGAGTGCCACCACGGATCGGGCGGACCGACCGGATCCTCTGGTGCCCCGAGAAAGGGCAATACGGCAAGAATCGGGATGACGGCGAGATCCTGGAAGAGCAGGATCCCGAAGGCGGCCCGCCCCGGCGATGATGTGAGCTCACCCTTCTCCGCCAAGAGCTGCAGAACGAACGCCGTCGAGGACAACCCCAGCGCGAGCCCGATCACCAGCGCGTCGGCCGATCCGAAGCCCAGCACCAACGCGATGCCGGCAAGCGACACGGCCGCGGTGAGCAGCTGCAGCCCTCCCACCCCGAACACGGAGCGCCGCAACACCCACAACCGAGACGGGCGAAGCTCCAGTCCGATCACAAACAGCAAGAAGACGACCCCGATCTCGGCGAAGTGCAGAATACTCTGCGGGTCGTGGACGAGCGCGAGCACGCGGGGGCCGATGACGATGCCGGCCGCCAGGTAGCCCAGAACCGAGCCGAGTCCGAGGGAGCGGAAGAGCGGCACGGCCAGCACCGCGGCGGCAAGATAGATCGTCGCGTCGATCAGGAGATGCATGCGTCGGATTCTAGGGGCCTCGCCCAAGAAGGCCAGCGACGCGTCCGCTGGGGGCCTGCCCAAGCGGGTGGCGGCCGCAGCACGTTCGACCGTAGAGCGCGGCTATGTCGCGACCGAGGCCCGGTGGTCCACGTCCTGAATCCGCCGCCACGGTCGTTCGCGTTCGATCTCGTAGGCGAGTTCGAGCAGCGTGCGCTCTGCACCGTGGTTCGCGGAGAACTGGACCGCGACGGGCAGACCGTCTGCCGTCTGAGAAACCGGCAGCGAGATCGCAGGCGCGCCGGTCACGTTGGCCAGAGGTGTAAAGGAGGCATAGTTGGTGAGTCGAGCCACCAACTCCTCGAAGTCGACGGTGGGGCTCAAATGGCCAAGTTTGGGCGTCGTGTGCGCCACCACCGGAGTCATCAGGGCATCCAGTCTCTCGAAGGTCTTCGCGTATTCATGGCGGCTCTTGTTCAGACGATACAAGGCGGCGGGGAGGCGGTAGAACCGACGTTTGAAGTGCTGACTGAGTCCTACGGTCAGTCCATCCAACTGCGAAGCATCGAAGCTCGGATCCACGATGCGCTTGCCTCCCGAGCGTAAGAAATGTGCGAGCGCGGCCCAGTAGAAGAGAAAGTCCTCGGAGAACTGCGCGGTGACGGGGATCGGTACCGACTCCATGTGATGGCCCGATGCCGCCAGCAACTGCGCCACGTCTTCCATCACGGCGCGCGTGGCGGCATCGGTCGGCGCCCCAGCAACGGAATCTACGATGACCCCGATGCGCAGTCGTCGCTCGCTCGGGCGTTCCACCAGCCCGATCGGGGGCAAACGCGGATTCTGGTAGTACTTCTCCGCTTCGGCGTGAAACGTCGCCGTGTCGCGAACGCTTCGAGTCACAGCTCCTTCGCCGATCAAGTCGATTGGCATCGCCCGCGCCGATTCCGGCACGATGTGCCGACCCCGACTCGGCTTGAGGCCGATGAGGCCGCAACACGCGGCAGGAATGCGAATCGACCCACCGCCGTCGTTGGCGTGCGCGATCGGCACGACGCCGGCCGCCACCAGAGCGGCCGAGCCGCCCGATGACGCCCCGGTCGAGTAATCGGTATGCCAAGGATTGCGCGTCGGCTCGGCGTGCGCGGGTTCGGTCGTCGCGTTCAGGCCGAACTCCGGCATCGCGCTCTTCCCCAGAGGCACGAACCCGAGCGACATGTACTGCTTCGTGTACGGACCGGAGTCCGTCGCGGGGCGCGAACGTACAGCCGCCGACCCATGATCCGTGGGCATCCCGACGAGCGCCCGGTTGTCTTTGACGAACGTCGGCACGCCAGCAAAGGCGGCCGTCGACGCAGGCCCGCTCTCGTGCCGCGCCTGCTCGAACCGCTCGGCCGCAACAGCGTTGAGAGACGAGACACGCCCCGCACGAGCGATCGCCGCATCGACGACCTCCCCGAGCGAGACCTCCTTTCGCCGGATGAGATCGGCCAAGCCCACGCCATCGTGATCGTCCAGAATGTCGGAACAAAACGCGTGCTCGATCTTTCGGTTGCCCATCGCTTCCCTCCGAGAGCCCGCGTCGCCGAAGGCCGCCACTAACCAACATCCCCCGCTGCAGCCTCGGCGCGCAACTGCGTCGTCACAACGAGAAGCGGGAGCTCGAACCAGAAGGTACTTCCACGGTGCGGTTCGCTTCTCACGCCGATGCGTCCGCCCATCAGATCGACGAGCTGGCGACAGATCGCGAGTCCGAGCCCGCTGCCGTCGGAGTGGGACGACTCGACCTGGGCGAACGCCTCGAACACGCGCGCCTGATCCTCCGCCGCGAGCCCCACCCCGGTATCGACGACCTCAAAGAGGACCCTCACGGGATCGGCGTCCGGGTGCGCGCGCGCACCCAGCGCCTCCGCGTCACTCGTCACGCACACTCGAATCTCGCCCTCGATGGTGAACTTGAGCGCGTTCTCGATCAGGTTGGTGAGAATCTGCCCGAGACGATCCTGGTCTCCCGCGAGGAGATCAGGCACCGCGGGTGCGATCTCGCAGTGGAGGCGCAACCCGCGCGAAAGCGCCTCCTTCTCGAAGAGGTCCACCGAGTGCGCCATGACCTCGGACAACGAGAATGTGCGCTTTCGGATTTTGATCTTGCCAGCATCCGCGCGCGAGAGATCGAGCAGGTCGTCGCTGAGACGCCGGAGCTGCTTCGCGGCTCGCCCGATCCGAAGCACGAAGTCCCGCTGCTCGTCCGAGAGGTGACCGTCGAGCAGCATGTCCTTGTAACCCCAGATCACGTTGATCGGAGTCCGCAGGTCGTGGCTGGTATGGGCGATGAGGTTATGCCGAGCACGGTTCGCTCGTTCCGCGATGTCTTTCGCGATGAGGAGCTCCGCGGTACGGCGCTCGACACGCAGCTCCAACTCTTCGTGTGCGACCCGCAATGCTCGCCGCATCTCCTGCTCCACGCGCGCACGGCGGTCCGCGACGATTGCGATCCATACGGATAGGGCAAGCACCGCCAGCGGCAACGCGAGCTGCGGAGCGATCGGGTCGGGAAGAGCCCCCGAAGCCACGCCCGCCTGGATCAGGAGTGCGACCCCCGCCAGGGCCGCCGACACCAGCTGGGTGGATGCTCCCCAAGGAAGAATGAACGCGGCGATCAGCGCGGAGCCCGCACACAGGATCGCAGAAGCGGCCACATTGTCGATCGAGAGCCCAGCGAGAAGCTGCAGGGCGTGAACCCCGAAGACCGCAACGACCGCCGCCCACCGCTCGCGCGCCGGCCACATCGAGGAGTACGACACGCCAATCCACGACAAGCCCCAGAACATCTCAGCAACGTAGGCCGAACGCGCTTCGAGTCCGGCCCCATCGCCGTACCGACCGAAATCGAGGACGAGCAGTCCGAGGTTGAGCGAGAAGTCCAGCCACAGAAGGATTCGCAGGCTCGCCCGGATCGAGCTCCGCAACCCGGTCTCTTCGCTCATGCTCCCCAGCGCCATCCCCTAAGCTCGCACGTTCGAGCCACCAAGTACCAGGGTGGGGACGTCGGCAAATCTCCGGGATTTCCTCAATCGTCACCGGGCTGGCGCTCTGAGGCCCACTGGCGGCGCGAGGCGCTCATGACGGAATCGTCGAGATTCACCGACCTCCCCAGGTTGTCAGTCCGTCAGGGGAACGACCTCCTCGACGGCGTCGGCCCAAATGAAGCTCGAGTCGGTTCCAGAGCTGAAGTGGCAGTTCATACAACCACCACTGCTCGCCAGCCTGGGGTTGGCCTCGACTGCCTCCGGCGTGCAATTCGGCGGGTCGTTTCCGATATCCTCGTCGGTCGGCAGACAGTAGCTCGCCTGGAACGACTCGATGGTCGTGTTGCGGAGTCGCAGGTCCGGGGGCAGGAAGGTGAAGCACGGCTGCTCGGTGCCCTCGAGGCAAAGCCGCGTCACGACCTCCGACGGCTCTCCCTCCGGCGCGATGCGTCCCCGCCCGGGCCACTGGGTGCTGACCAGCACGTAGTACTGAAGTGCCGAACCCGCTTGCGCGAGGAGCGGTCGGTAGATCGCGTTCAGCGCCTGAGCCCCCTCCTGGATCGGGTCGATGCGCGACATCTGATTCGGGACGAGAAGCGGGGTGATTGGAGGCCCGAGGTCGCTCACGTTCGCGGGCGCGGGCTGCGCGTTCGAAACGATCTGCAGGTTGTTGCAGCAGTACAGACTCTCATCGAAAACTCCCGGACGCTGCGTCACACACTGCTCGGCGGGCGGCGTGGGGCAGTTCGGGGCGAAGTAGCTGAACCCGTTCACGCCACCGTCAGCGGCATTTCCGGGAACGTTGTCGATGTGCTCGAAGGTGGGCCAGATCCACTGTGGCGCCCAGAACGTCTTCGCTGCGATATGGAACCCGACCATGCCCACCTCGGCAATCGTACAGGTCGCCGGCGTGGTGACGGTCGGGCGCGGCAGGCTGGACCGGTCGAAGGGATCCACCGTTCGGGCCGTCGCCGGCGTGTAGAGAAGCCCTCGGCGTGAGAGATACCGCGACGGATCGTCGCGGGGATCGCAATCCGCGTCCGTGCAGAGCACCTTCCACGCAGCCTTCAACTCGGTCGCCCCCTCCCCGTTTATGCCGTCGCGGTTGTCGGGGAACTGGAACAACCCCTTGGTCGTTCCGAGAGGACCGTTCCAATCGTACGCGCCGGTCGCCGCGTACCCGTTCGCCTTCATGAACTCGAACTCGGTCTCGTTCAGGCGCACCTCGTAGTGCGTGATGTTGCCGTTGCGATCGACCAGATCGTTGAACTGATTGCCGAAGGCCTGGTGCGTCTCGTTCAAGACCTGGAACGTATGCGAGTCCTCCGGCGGGATGCCGGCGGTACGCAAGGCTTCCTGGCATACCGGAGGAAGGGGCTGACGGTCGTTCCAATTTTTGCCGTCGAGCGTCCAGCCTGCATCGGCGGGCTGAAACGTCTCGTACACCTGCTTGTAGGTTTCCCAGACCCGATCGCCGGCGGCCGTGATCGGGCGGTCGGCCGCGGCGACACCGCGCTCGCCGAGCTCCGCAGGCCAGTTCAGTGCCACGAACGTCTCCCAAGCCCAGCAGTCGAACATTCGCTGCGCATCCTCGGGCGACAACGTTGCCGGATCGCGCAGAACGTCCTGCGGCCGCACCGAGCTCAAGGTCGGATTCTCGCAAAGGAAGGAGCCGGTGTCGCCCGGGGTCTGTCCGTCCGCCGATGACGGCCGTTCGCTCTGCTGCGCTTGTCGAACAAGGTCGTGGGTGAGCCACAACCAGTCGGTGTCCGCGACCGCCGCGTGGCAGTCGAGGCAGAAGTCCGAAGCCTTGCCCCACGCCGGGATACTCGCGTCGTCCTCGGGATCGTATTCGAAGGCCGGAAAACCATCGCGGTACAGAACCCAGAACCACTCCCCGCCCACGCAAGGAGCATCCGCGGTCGGGAAGATCCGCTCGGGGCAGTAGCCGGGGATCTTGTACATGAGGGTCGCCCAGTTCACCGGCTCGCCATCGGGGTTGTTCGCCGTTCCCGGGTTGTTGTTCAGCTTGGCCGAGATCGACCACGCCGGCATGTCCACCGGGTCGAACGGATTCTCGATCGCGGCATTGATGCTCGCGTTCAGCTGAGGATTGTTCCAGATGGGCACGAAGAGTCCGTGCATCGGCGTCTGCACGTTGGGCTTTTGGACGATCGGCGCCTGCCCATCGAGACTCGACGGATTCAGGACGCGCCGAGCGATGAAGCCGGGGCTCTGGATGTGCACGAGCAGATCTTCCGCACAGCCGAGCGAATCGATCTCGCATGCCTCGGCGCAACTCGAGTAGCGATCGGTCGCGGGCACGCAGCTGTCGTCATCCGGATCGATCAAAATGGTGCCCGGAGCCTCGAGAGCTTCGTTGTCCGAACATCCGTTCAACACCAACACCATCGCGCCCAGCACGACCACTGGCCCGAGCCTCATCCAATCCACTTCGCAACCCCTCCTTCCGCCCGAGCCTCGCGGCGCCACGCCGACGACGGCCCAGCCGGCCCGCAGAGTAACGTGACGCGCCGCCTAGTCAAACGGGGACGACGACTTCGCGGACCCTTTCGGCCCTACGGGGGATGGGGGATCAGGAGATACGTTTCTTCTCTCCGCGGAGTCCAGGCTCGAATCGCTCCGCATCGGCGCCGCTTTGGTGTTGGGCGTCCTGATCGGCATCGTCGCGATGTTCCTCTCTCGCTGGGGGCCGCCCTTGGCGTGGCTACGACGCTTCCTCGGGCTCAGCGTGTTTCGATCCCACCGCCTCGCAACGCTCCGCGATGTCCTTGTCGTCCTGACCCTCCGCGCGAGCTACTTCGGCGTCTTCGTGGGCTTCGTGGTCTTCGTGGTCTTCGTCACAATGGCAGTGCGCCCTTTCGGCGCGGCCGTTCCCCTATCCCACGTCATCGCAACCGTGCCCCCGATCCTCGGGATCGGGACTCGGCCCATCACCCCGGCCGGTCTCGACACCCAACAAAGCGCGGTGGTGTACTTCTACGGGGGTTTCGCGCCTGAAGCCGAGCTCCTCGCACTGGCCTAGACCACGCTCGTTGCGTGCGAAGATGAGGAGGTCGAGGAGGGCGCAGAGGGCGGAGGAGCCCCCTGCGCCGCCCACCGAGAACCGTCAGTCCAAGAGGCTCGCGCTCTGGTTCAGGAACGCGAGGCTTGCTGAGCCGTTGCCCGAGGTGCCAGGGACCGGGGGGCACGCACCCGGCGCGGCCGAGGGCTTTCCGACGAACAGGGCCGTGGAGTCGCGGCGCGCGCCGGACTTGGCGAGGGCCGTGGCGCACCACTGCGTGTTCGAGCCGATCTCGAGGCGAATCGCCATCTCTCCTTGCGGTGCGTTCGCGAGCGAGTAGAGTTCGGCGCCCTGCCCGCGGATCAGCAGGTTGCGGTTGCGAACCCGTACCTTCTGGATTGGACCGTCGACGCCGTCCGAATCCCGGTAGAGGAACCCCGGGTTCGTCGCATTTCCGAGCCGGCGCCAGCTTCCGGCCGGGAGAATCGTCACCGCGACGTCGGTCGGCTGACCGCCGACCCGATAGACGACCAGTCGGGCACCTCCCCCGCTCGCTCCGTTCTTCGTGGGGTCGCCCGCCGTGCCGAAGCCCGGCTCGATGATGCCACTGGGCGCGGCAGCGGTGTCCTTCGATTCGAACACCATCCGGCGGCGGTTCGGGTTGAACGCGCCCTTGTCGTCGTCATCGAGCCGGAGTCGGGTGGTGCGGATGCCGTCCGCGGGCTCGGGAGTCGGTTCGGGATTCGTGCCCTCCCCACCGTCGTCTCCTTCACAAGAGATGCCGAACGCTTCGACCACGCCGGGGCATTGACAGAAGGGGTCGGCGCTCGGCGGTCCAGCCGAAAACGGCACGATCGAGAGCTGCACGTCGCTGTCGGCCTCCACCAGGGCAACCGGGTCGCCGAACTGACAGGCCACGCAGGCGCCGTCGGTGTCGAAGACGATCTGCTGGGCAATCGGAGAAAAGCCGTTGCGTACGCTTTTCTCGATGAATCTCTCGAGGTGCGACTCCTGCGTGAAGAGCAGCGCCAGGAACTTGGTGACGAGGCTCGCGCTCGCACGCACGTCGAAGTTCGCGGTCTCGATGTCGAACTGAATGCCCTGGCGGTCCTGATCGCAGCTCATGTTGAAGATGAGATCGAATTCAATGTCGATTTCGGGGTTCGGCGCATTGTCCGCGATCGCCTCGAGATCGAGAGTCACGTGAACCGTATTGCTGTCGATCCGCGTGGCCTCGACGAAACGGGGGCCATCGCGCTTGCCCCACTTGAGAGGCTCGTAGTGGATCGCGTCACCGACGATCCCCTCGACGCGCTCCTCCAACTCGCGTTTCGAGATGCGAAGGATGTCGAGAACGTCGCCCGCAGCCAGCGTTCCGATGGCGGCGGTCTCATCCTCGATCAAAGCGGGCTGGTAGTTCCGCCAGGCCGCCGAGGCGCGTAGCTCCTCGTGGGGAATGCTCACGAATGTCGTCTGGTTCAGCCCCGACTCGTCGGCGAGCCTGCAGGGGCTGAAGTCGCGTGTGAAGACCTCGACCCCGTTGATGAGGAGAGACAGACCGTCGAGGCAGTACTTGTCGCCGCCCTCTTTGCGCAGCGCGATCTTCGTGATGTCACCCATCTCGTCGATGGATCCCAGATCGAGATCGAAACGGTCGGTGTCGCCCGCGTCGCGGAAGCCTCCGTGGCGATCGGTCCAGGTGTCGTTGCCGAAGGGGCGGACGACCGGGAACTTCTGGTTGAAGAACGGCGCCCGGCTGTTCAGAGCCACGTTGATGCTGTCGTTGGTACCGTCGTTCTTCCCAGACGCCGTGCGCAATTCGATTTGAGCGCGCCAAATCTGACGCGGTGACGACTCACGCGTGAACGCGCACGTCTCGGCCGACGCGAAGTCGCCCCACTCGGCGAAGCTCCGAACCGGGAAGATCTGGTAGCAATAGGCCGTATCGGGCTCGAGGTCCCCGTCCACTGCCCTGCGGCCGCAGCCGATACCGTCGGAGTCGATGTCACCGACGAGCTCGTACGCTCCGCCGCCCTTCTTGCGGTAGAGGTGATGGGTCTGGTCCTCGGCAGAATTATCGCACCAGACGATCTCCAGGCTCGCGCCGGTCCGCGCGCCGATCGAGATCCCCGGCTTTGCGAGCGCGGGCGGAAGCGGCGGGGGAGGAGGCGGCGGGACCGGCCTCGGGTCGGGAAACACGACGCCGCCCGGATCGAGCTCGAAGACGGGGGGAAGATTCGGCCGCGGGCCGACCTGGGGCGCCAACGCCCACGAAGTCTGTGCAGCACAGATGAGCGTCAAAGATACCGCGATCGAAAAGAGTCGGCGTGCCTGCGAAGTGAGCTTGGTTCGGTCCATGGGATCTCCCGGGCGTCTCGCGCACCCCCCGTCGGGTGCGCTCCTGTGGGCCATGTCCATCGCAAGCGCCTCACCACCGAGCCCGAGAAGGGGCGCCCTGACCTGAGATCCAAAAAACGCATGGAATATCCCATACATACGGGCCAATCGGGAGGTTCGGCACGAGCCCATTCAGCCGGTTCAGGTGGCTACGAAACCTCCCACATGCAAAGCACCGTTTGCCCCAGTCCTCTTCCGACCGGGCGGGATCGTTCGAGAGGTAGGGGTCTGATGTCGAAGCCAAGCAACGCTCAACCGAGCACCCAGGAACCGCTGGGCCTCGACATTCCGCCGCTCACCGCGGCCACCAAGGGCTGGTACGGGATCGGACAGGCGGCGGAGGGGATCAAGGATCACGCGTTCACCGCCTACCTCCTGTTCTACTACACGCAGACCTTGGGCCTCTCGGGCACTCTCGGCGGCCTCGCCCTGATCATCGCTCTCGTCTTCGATGCGGTGACCGATCCCTTGACGGGCGTGCTCTCGGACCGGCTCGATTCGAAATGGGGAAGGCGGCACCCTTTCATGTATGCCGCAGCCGCTCCCATGGCGATCACGTTCTACTTGGTCTTCGCCCCGCCCGCAGAATTGAGCGACGCCGCGCTGTTCGGATGGCTCACCGTCTTCACGATCCTGACGCGGGCTTCGATGACCCTCTACCACGTGCCCCACATGTCGCTCGGAGCGGAGCTCACGACGAATTACGACGAGCGGACGCAGATCGTTCAGCTTCGCAGCCTCGGCGGCGCGCTCGGCATCGCACTGTGCACGGGAGTCGCAAGCCTCTACTACTTCCAACCGACGCCGGACTTCCAGAACGGTCAGCTCAACCCGGCGGTCTATCCTCCCTTCGCCTTCGTGTTCGGAATCTTGATCTGCATCACCATCTTCGCGTCTGCCTGGGGCACCCAGAACCGCGTACCCTACCTCCCGAAGCCAGATGGGTCGGCGAGCGAGCGCAACGCGTTCGCCGGGATCTTCCACGACATCGGCGAGCTGCTGCAACTCGCCTCGTTCAGAGCGTTGTTCTTCGGAACCACCTTCATCTTCATCGCGCTGGGATTCGCCGCCGCGCTCAGCCTGTACGCCGCAACCTACTTCTGGAAGATCACGATGGCCCAGATGCTCTTGGGCTCACTCAGCTCGGGAATGGGCGGACTCCTGGGCTTCATCTTCTGGCCGATCGTCGCCACGCGAGTCGACAAGAAGCCGACGTTCGTGACCGGCTTCACCATCTTCATCATCTTTGCCGCAGTTCCCTACCTCCTGAAGGTCGCCGGCCTCTACCCGGCCGAGAGCAGCCCCAGCTACCTGCCCGTCTACTACGCAAACCAGTTCCTCTGGACCTTCGGGATCGTCGCCACCGCCATCACCGGCGGCTCCATGATGGCCGACGTCACCGATGAAGACGAGTGTCGCAGCCATCGCCGCAGAGAAGGGGTGTTCTTCGGCGCGAGCTCATTCTCGGCGAAATGCGCGTCCGGCCTCGGCATCATGCTGGCCGGCCTAGTGGTCGACTACGTCGGGCTCGTCAAGGACATGGCACCCGGAGACGTCACGATTCGGATGCAGAGTGATCTCGGCTTGGTCGTGGGGTTGGCGCTGTTCGTCCTCGTCTCGATCGGCACCGGCTTCTTTTCGCGCTACCGAATCACGCGCAAGACCCACGCGGGGTTCCGCGAGATTCTCGATGCTCGCGCGGCGGCCTCCGGACCCTCCACTTCGTCGTGAACGCTCGCCCCTTCGAGGGCAAGAGGACCGCAAACCGAGATCGATCACCTTTGATGGGAAGCCGGCAATGCCGAAAGCGCCCAGAGCGTTCGCCGCTCCACGACGCCTTCGACCGGTTCGCTCGCGTCGTCGACCGTGACCATGAGCCCCCCCTCTGCGTGGACGACGACCCACTGGCTCTTGCGCGTCGTCAGCGCCGCAAGCGCGGAAACCAAGGCGCCGGGCAGCCTCCAGACGTCGATCTCATCGGCGCGGTGAATCGCCCTCTTCGCGGCTTCGCGCTGCAGCTGCCCGAGCTCTTTGTGGGTCACGATGGAGAGCTTGTCCGCGGCCTTGCTCGCCCGATGCAAGCGGTCGGCAGAAGGGTGCCCCACGTCGACCCAGTGAGCGATTCGGCCGTCGGGCAACCGTCGCCACAGGGCCGGCTCTTCCACGTTCGACAAGCCTCGACCGAATTCGAGGTCGGCCTCGTACAACAGACAGTAGGCCAGCACCCGCGCCACCATGCGCGGCATGTCCTCCGACGGGTGCTGCGCGACGCGGAGCGACAAGCTCTCGTAAATGTTTCGATCGATGTCCGAGAGCTCGACCTGGAGGGTGTGAATCGTCGCGGTCTGCGCCATCGCGCCACTGTGCACGTCCCACCACGTGAGGACCAGCGCTCGACCGCGAACATTCGGGTCGGGCGCGCTAGACTACACACATGAAGACTCCCAACATTGCCGTCGCCTTCCTCGTCGGGTTCTTCGCGAAGCTTCGCTTTCCGATCCTCTTCGTCGTGACGGGTGCCGCGTTCCTCGTAGATCTCGTCGTTCCCGACCTGGTCCCCTTTGCCGACGAGATCGTGCTCGGGCTCATGACCGCGCTCCTCGCGTCACTCCGCAAACGTCGGGACCCGGACGAAAAGCAAGTTCCGACACAGTGACGCGCCGAGCTCAGGGGCGCGGCTCGAGGTGATAGAACCACATGGTGTCTTCGGGGGAATCGGTCTCCTCGGGGCGCTTCGTACGGAACACTGCGGCCCGTGCCTTCGCGTCCTCGATCTTCACCGTGCGCCGCAGGAAGATGTCGTCGCCGAAGCGAACCCGCACGTTGGGATCCTTCGCGACATACGCGGGCCACCTTTTGTCTGGCGCGCCCATCGAGGCGACGTGCAACGTACCCTCGTGCACGAAACAGTTCGCAGTGAACGAGTACGGATCGGGCGGATTGACCTCGATCTGGCAGTATCCCTCCTCGTGGATCAGAGGCTGCCAATCGCTCGGTGCCTCCGCCTGCACCTCGCCCGAGAGGGCGCCACCCGGAATCGGGCCACACGGGCCACACGAGCAGAGAAGAATCAGGAGTGCCGCAAGAGGACGCGGCTTTGGGGTTCTTTCGTCGCTTGTGTCCGCCTTCATCACGCGGACCATGCCAATTCGAACCGCTCCGGGCCAGCGCCGGACCGAACCCCGAGTGAGAACCGCCGAGAAGGGACGGTCGTTGCGACCTCTGGGATTTCTTCCCGCCTCCCGCTGCGCCAAGACCAGGGCTGCGAGGAACGTCCGCCCAAGCGCTACAGGTTCGGGCCCAGATGGACTATGCCGGGGTCATGGCACGGACCAGTCGGATCGTCATCGCCCTGCTTCTCACCACCTTCGCAGCCCCGGCCGCGGGCCAGGACGACCGCGCGAAGGTCGACGAAATCGTCGTCACCGCACAGAAGCGGGAACAGCGCTTCATCGAAGTCCCGATCAATCTCACGGCGCTATCGGGGGACTTCCTCGAAGACCTCGGGTACTACGACTACGCGCAGATCGGGTCACTCGTTCCCGGCCTCACGGTCCAGGCGCAGAGTCCGAACAATCCGGGCTACAACATCCGCGGCATTACCAGCGACGACGGCTCGGCTCAGTTCGAGCCTCGCGTCTCTCTCTACGAGAATGGCGTACCGACGAGTCGTAGTCGCGGCTCGTACGCGGAAGTCTTCGATGCGGAGCGGGTCGAGGTTCTGAAGGGGCCGCAGAGCACTCTGTTCGGGCGCAGCGCCGAAATCGGCGCGATCAGCGTCGTGACGAACAAGCCGACGGACGAGCTCGATGCGCGCGTTCGGCTCGGCGGCGGCAACCTTGGGTACTTCATCGCCGACGCCTTCGTGAACATCCCCATCGGGCCCAACATGTCGACCCGCCTCGCCGTGATTCATCGCCAGCGAAACGGATTCCTCGAGAACCTTGCCGGCGGCGATTTGAATGGCCTCGGCGTCACTGCAGTCCGCGGCAGCATGCGGTTCTGGCCGACGGACGACCTCACACTGGACCTGATCCTCGGGTACCAACACGACGACGTGCCCGGGACGAGCTTCAAAGCCCAGAACCTCCCGACGCTCGGATCGACCACGTCTCCCTTCACGGCCGCAGATCTCGACCAAGGCACCGTGCTGGGCATCAAACGCGACCTCTACAGCGCACTCGCGCAAGCCGAGTGGAGTCCGGACGACGATTGGTCGATCACGAGCAGCTCGTCCTGGCGGCAGTTCGCCTCGAACGAGGCGTTCGACGCCGATGGTAGCGCCTCACCATCGCTGTTCTTCCGCGAGGTCGCGGAGGGTAAACAGTTCAACCAGGAGGTTCGAGCGAACTACCTGGCGCTCGAAGGCGACCTGGCCGGCTTCTTCGGCATCGACTTCTTCTACGAGGACGGCTCGCAGAACGTCCCGCTGACGATCGACGATGGCACGGTGGAACCCATCGGCCTCGCGCCTCCGCAGGACGTCCCAGGACTCCTCTTCAACCCGACCGACGGCTTCGTGCAGAACGGCAACACGACGATCTTCGAGTTCACGAACTTCGGTCGAACCTTCGAATTCGATGTGTTCACCGACGCGACGTACCGATTGATCGACGCACTGGAGCTGACCGCTGGCGTGCGCGGCATCTTCCTGTGGAAGCGAAGCCAATTCATCTCGCCCGACGCGGTGAGCGAGCCCGGCACGACGTGCCCGGGCCTCGGCACGCTTCCCTGCTCCACACTGTTCGACATCGGCGGACTGACGACGAACGGAGAACTGCTCGATAGGAGCGACAACTTCGGGAAGGCCGTCGGCCGGGCCATCCTCAGCTACAACTTCAACGAGAACTTCGACACCGACGCTACCGTGTTCGGCGGGTGGAACCGCGGCTGGCGTCCGCCCGTCGTCCAGGTCCAGGCCGACGGATCGGAGATCATTCCCGGCGAGACGGTCGATAGCTACGAGATCGGCAGCAAGGCCCTCCTGTTCGACGGCCGGCTCCAACTCGAGGGCTCGGTCTACTATTACGACTACCAGAACTTCCAGATCACGTTCTTCGATCGCGACGTCGAGGGCGGCGACTTCAACTTCACGACGGTAAACGGCGGCGAGGCGACGGGCTACGGAACGGAGCTCGCGCTGAACTCACAGCCGTGGGAGTGGCTCAACGTCTTCTCCAACTTTGCGTGGACCCACGCTCGGTTCGACAGCGACGTGCTGATCCCCACGGGCTCGGGCGGCGAGCGAAACCTCAAGGGCTCGCAGTTCCGCCTGACGCCCGAATACAAGGTAAACGTCGGCGGACAGTACTATCGCAACGTCACGTCCGAGGTCAGCGCGTACCTGACGACATGGTTCACGTGGCAGTCGAGCATCTTCTTCGAAAACACCAACGTTCCCGAGCTGCGCCAGGGTTCGTACGGCGTGTGGAACGCTCGCCTCGGCGCCGACGTTTTCGGCGTGGGAGACCTACTCGACGGAGGCCAGGGCCAGCTCGGGTTCGCCCTCTTTGCCTACAACCTGCTCAACAAGCGCTACCTGATCGACGCCGGCAACACCGGCAACCAGTTCGGCGTCCCAACCTTCGTCGCCGGCCCGCCACGCACCTGGGGCGGCGAGGTCACCTACCACTTCTAAACCGCCCCCCAACCAACCCCAAACTCCGAACCACGAACGCGCTCGAAGCCGACCCGTACACCGGAGTCGGCGTCGGAGTGGGCGTCGGCACAGGCGTCGGCGTCGGCGAGCTCACGATCGGACACCCCGCAGGCGCGACGGCCCGCGTGGCCTTCATCCGAAACGAGTCGTTCTTGCGAAAGTCGGCTCCCGTCGCGGTCGACGACTCCGCGCAGTACCGATCCGACCCGACCGTCATCTCCCAACCCACGCCCGGCGATGGTGCAACCGGCAGGAGATACAGCTCACGGTCCGTTGCGCGGAACGTGCGGCACGTCGCCTTGATCCTCTTCGGCGTGATGTGGATCGCCCTGCAGGGGTCACCGATCGACCCGCCGCCCACGTATTTGAAGCCCTTGCTTCCAGCTGGGTTGCCAAGCGCCCGCCAGCGGCTCGCCGGAAGGTCGAGGTGTGTCCAATCCCCGGGAACACCGATCTTGAAGAACAGCAATGACCCTCCGTGGAGCGTTGGGTCAGACGGCCCACCGATGCTGGGGATCACGAACGTAGATCCCTTGGGGAGCGGTCTGGCGAGGAGGCGCGCCGTCCTCGGGGCCGAGTTCGGGAACAGCTTGAGGAGGTGCGTCCTCGCGGGGATCGGCATGTCGGCGGCCGACGCCAGAGCGGATGGCGCGACTACTGTGAATACTGCGAATGCGCTGAGCCAGTACCGTGCTTTCACGAAAGCTCCTTCCGAGATCGCCCTGGGGTGCAGCGTCCCCGTCTGCCGGAGTGCTATCGCGACCGAGCGGCCGAGGGCAAGCTCGAAAGGGAGTCCACACGCCCGAACAGCCTGTTGGGGCGAGAGCCGTCCTGGACCTGGCGGCGGCGCCGCCGGCGACCCACCGAGCGCCAGGAGGCGGGATGGACACGACCGCGTGGAACTGAAAAGACCTCTTATGGCGCGCATACTCACCTTCACCATGATGGTCGTGGTCGCCGGCGCCCTCGCCGGGTCCTTTTCGGCTTGTTCCGGGCCCGAGCCGGTCGAGAAGGAGCCTCCCGCCGCCGTACCGGCCGAACCCGCGGAGCCAACGCCTCCGAGTGAAGAGACGGTCTGCGACGACGGCAAGGACGAAGACGCCGACGGAGAGACGGACTGCAAAGACCGAGACTGCGCGGCGTCCACGATCTGCGCGATCGAACGGTGCAAGGAAGTCTGCGCCGCCATCTGCGAGTGCGACCTGATCGCGGACGTCTGCTCGGAGAAGGAGCTGGCCGGAGTCCTCAAGGGCTGCCAGGCCAGCTGCTCTGACGAGAAGACACGAAGCCAGGTTTCGCAGGCGGATGGCGTACCGTGCTTCGTGATCGGCAGCGTCTTCCTCCAGCAGGTTCAGAGTGAAGGGATCTGCTTGGGCGACAGCGCCTCGGACGACGGGGCGTAGTCGGCCCCGCACGCTCCCCAGGCCGCCCAGTTCACGCTCGTTGCCGGCCGTTCACAACCTCGGACCGGGCGACAACGCGCCCGGCATCGGCCCCTTCCGCCACACGAAATCCTTCGGCACGGGCTACAGCCACACGGGAAACCTCGTCGGCTTCACCTCGTTGCTCTCGGCAAGCGGAGATGGCCGTCGCTCGGTCACTGTATCGGTGAGCGCGCAGCCCTCGCCCACGATCCGCCTCGAATAGATTCCGCAAGCTGCGCGGAACCTACGACCCCCTGCCGAGGCCTCCGCTCGTCGCAGTCAATGCCTGCCGCCCACCTACCGCACGTCCGCGCGCCGCAGCGTGGGATCGTAAGCGACCCCACGCCGGAGCGCGCCACGCTCGACTCAGAGGTTGAACTTCAGCTGCCAGCCCTTCTTGAGTTCCTCCCACGTATCGGTGTGGGTGAAGGTATCGGGGCCGACCTGAATCGTGACGGTCATCTCTTCTTCGGTGGCGGCCGAGAAGTCGCCGAAGGCCTTGATCCGGAAGCGCCAGTTGCCGAGTACCGGGTACGGCCACAGCTTCAGCAGATAGATGCCCGCGGTCTTCTTGGCGAGCTTGTTCTTGTGAACGTACTTCTTCGTCCCTTCCAGGCCACCCGCCGGCACCGTCGCCGTGTACACGATCCCATTGGGGTTACTGATCGTGAGCGTGAAGTCGTGGAGCGTGCCGTCGTAGGTGAGCGGAAGATCCAACGATCCGTTCATGCGGAAGAAGTCGGGCTTCGTGCTCTTGCCTAGCGTCTGAAGGAACTTGATTCGGACGTGGCATGCGTGCCGGCACGCCGGGTCGATCGCGCCGACAATCTGGACGGCTGCGTCGGCATCCCCGGAGCACGCCAGCGCACTGACGGAGTCCACTCCGTCCACGCTCAGAATGTTCTCATGAACATCGCCGAGCGTGCCGCCCACCGTATCGACAACGGAGCACGTCAGCGTCTCGCCGCTCGCGAGACTGAACGGCACCGCCGGGCAGTCCCCCTGACCCGGCAGGCTCCCCAGAACGTTGTCGGAGAGGCTCGTCACCGTGAGATCCCGCGCAGGGAGAGTTACGTTCGTCATCGAGAAAGTGAATGTCACGTCGGCGCTCTCGGCGACCACGATGGGCGCCGCACCCTTCGTGACCTCGAGCTCGCAGGCATTCCCGCAGGCCACGAGGTCCACGTCATTCTGGCAACCGAGGCCGGGGTCACAGACATCGGACGTACAGATCGTGCCGTCGTCGCAGACGAAATCGTCCGGGGTGTGGGCACATGAATCGGCGCCCTCGTCGCACGAATCTGCGGTACACGACACACCGTCGCTGCAATCGGGTACAGTGCCGCCCTCGCAATCATTGGCGGGGTCACACGTCTCGACGCCGTTGCAGAACAAACCATCGCTACAGTTCGCATCGACAGGGGCGTTCACGCATTGATCACTGCCTTCGTCGCAGGAGTCGTCCGTACACGACACCCCGTCGCCGCAGACGACCGCCGGACCCGCCTCGCAGTCGTTCACCGGATCACACGTCTCGACACCGTTACAGAACAACCCGTCCGTGCAAACACCGTCATCGGGAGCGTTCACGCACGCGTCTGCTCCTTCGTCGCACGAGTCGGTCGTACAGCCGACACCGTCTACGCAGTCGACCGGCGGACCGGCCTGGCAATCGTTCGTGAGGTCGCAGGTCTCGACACCGTTACAGAACAACCCATCACTGCAGGCCGAGTCGTCCGTCGCGCTCACACACTGGTCGGACCCCTCGTCGCACGAGTCCGTCGTGCA
>JAJCZO010000144.1 GCA_029262355.1 Deltaproteobacteria bacterium | reverse complement strand
TGTTCTCTGTAGTCCGGACTGGGCACTCGCTTGGGTGGCGAGGATGAGGCCGGTCAGGCCGAGTAGGGTGGCACGCAGGGGTGGATCGACTCGCACGGTGGGCTCCTCGTCGTTGCAGCCGACTCCATGTCAGGTCAGTGGCGAAGCGGGGTCGGCGTCCGCGACACAGCGGTCGGCGTACTCCGTCGGTGCCTGATCGGTCCAGCGCCGAAACGCACGAGAGAACGCGCTCGTGTCCGAGAAGCCGAGTCGAAGAGCGATCTCGCCGATCGTCGAGGTGGAGTCGCGTAGGTAGGAGCGGGCCAGGATCTCCCGGACTTCCTCTAGGATGTCCCGATAGGACGTCCCTTCTTCGGCGAGGGCGCGGCTGAGCGTGCGGAGGCTGACCCCGAGCTTCTGCGCGATCCGGCGACGCTCGTGTGTCGCGCTCGGCAGCGAATCCATCAATACGCCTCGAACGCGGTGCTCGAATCGCGATTGATCGATCCTCGCGAGGTAGTCGATCACCGCGCGCTCCGCATCGAGAACCATCTGAGGGTTCGCAAGGGGGAGTCGCTCTTGCATCCTGGAGGTCGGCCAGAAGATCTCGTTCGTAGGCATTCCGTAACGTATGGGGCATTGAAGCACGTCTTGGAGATGGCTTGGGTCCTTGGGGTCCGGGCGGCGGAGCTCGACGATCGAGGGACATTCCTCCGGACTCAGCTGGAGGGCTCGTCCCATCGTCGAGATCCCCATGGCCGCCCAGTCACTCGGAACCCAAGGGTTCTCTCGGGGCTCGGGGGCCTCGAACCGCGCGCCGGTGTACGCCCCGCGTACTTGAAGCGAGATGTCGAACTCGTCACTGAGCACGCGCCGAAAGCGCACCGCTCGGCGGAGCGCATCCTCGCCCGTCTCGCTTGCGAGCATCGCGAAGTAAAGGTGATGGCACACGACGGGCACATGCTGAGCCGCGGCCTTCACGAACGCGACGTTACCGCAGGCCTGAGCCGCCATTGCCACGAGGCGATCCAGGGTGCTGCAGTCGATTCGCGTGTCCCGGCTTTCGAATGTCTGCTCGGACACGCCCGCCTCACGGGCAAGCTGTCGTCCGTCGATGCCGCTCGCTTCGAGCGCGCGCGCAATCGCCGTCGCCACAGTGCCGGTGGCGGTGGCCCGGGTTCCTCCGGATGCCAGCATGGCTCGACCTTGGTATCAGCGGCCCTTTGCCAACACAACCAGCGCCTCGGGCCGAGTGCGGCAGTCGAGCCCATCGGGCACGCCGCAAGGGTTTGCTGGCGATCTTCGTCGTGGGCGGATGGGCCACGTCGTGCACGGGCGAGACTTGCGCCGTCGGGCCGCCTGTTGACGTTTCCCGTCCTCACTCGGCGCGGCTCTTGGCAGCCCCGGCCAACGACTTGGCCCGTTGGGTCAACCTCAGGCGCGGAGTCCTCCTATCTCTTGCTTGACGCCGTCGCTATTCTTGAGATTCGCGGTGGGGGCATTGCGCCATGACCTGAGCGGGTGTGTCGCACGAGGGCCATCGGATCGAAGGTCTTTGAACTGGGCGAGGCGGGAGTGCTGCGTTCGCGCACCAAGAACCGTGAGCCCGATCCGGCCGCGTCGGACACGTTGACGACTGGAGGAGTGGAGAATGAAGAAGAGCGACGTCAGGGATGAAGTGACGAGCGACATGCGAGGGGCCACGTTGATCGATCGGCGCGGAGCACTACGGTATGCCGCCGTGGGAGGTGCCGCGGCCGTGGCCTCGTCGATCTTGGGATGCGGGGACTCGGCGGCAAGTGCAGAGGATTCGAGCTCGTCGTGCGAGAATATCGAGAGTGACACGCTTCTGGCGTGTGAGTTCCCGTCGACGGATTCTCCGGGCGTGCTCAAGCCCGGCGAGGGCGAGGACGTCAACGGGATGCTCATCAAGGCCGATTACAATTGGCTCAGCGGTGGGTTCTCGATGATGGAAACGACGATCGACGGCAAGCAGATCGTGGCGCCGCATTCTCACCAGTACGCGGATCAGGTTGTCGTGGTGCTGGGTGGTACTGGCTTCTTGGAGTTTCAATTCGGCGTCTCTGAGGGTGAGGACGCGAGCGATGTTCTCCGCGTGCCGGCCGGGAGCTACGTCATCAAGCCGAGGGGGCGCAGTCACACGTTCTGGAATCCTGGACCCGTTCCGATACCGTACATCGAGTTGTCGACGAGAACGGAGTTCCAGGACTTCGTCTACGCGACGGCGGCGGACGGATCGAAGGCGGGAGTCGACGCCGCATCCGAGGAGTACCACACCACCTTCTACGATCGCCTCATTCCAGAGCTCATGGTGAAGCACCAGCTCCTGACCATCAAGGGGATGGGTGGCATCGAAAAGACGAACGACCTCTGCTCGATCTATCCCTGCAACGACTGAGCATTGGCGCCGAGCGTGGTGCACGAGAACTCATCTCCTCGTTGACGAGCGGGAGCAATCTCTTGGGCCACGCTCGGGCGCTCGGCGCGTCACCGGCGCCCATGCTCGGCCGCGGAGGGCTCTCGCGAGGCTCCGGTCTGGCGTGAGCCCGTCGGCGGGTCCGATGGCGTGCCCGGCGACCCCTTCTGCGGCCGGTCCTTCGGCGTGATTCTCCGCTCTCGGCGTGCTTGGGTCCCGTACATCCAAAGGAGGTCCGCGATGCCAGAGGCAGCCACCCAAACCGAGCCGAGTCCGTTTGCGATGCCGCTCGAAGAGGCGATGAGCACGCAGCGCGCGATCCGTCGACTGAAGACGGATCCGGTCGACGACGCGCTCGTTCTGCGCTTGATCGAGTTGGCCCAGAGGGCGCCGACCGGCAGCAACGCCCAGAACTGGGAGTTCGTCGTCGTGAAAGACCCAGCGGTGAAGGCCAAGCTCGGTCGATTGAACAACGGCGCGTGGCGCGTGTATGGCGGCCTGGGGCGCTGGCTCGCGAAGGATGATCCGACCATGCAACGGATCATGAAGGCAGTGCAGTGGCAGGCCGACCACTTCGAGGAGATCCCCGTCATCGTCGTGGCGTGTCTCCGCGGCCCCGGCATTCCGTGGCCGCGCATCGCCGCGTCGAGCTACTACGGCTCGATCTATCCGTCCGTGCAGAACCTGTTGCTGGCTGCCCGCTCGGCTGGCCTCGGTGCGGCCCTGATCACCCTGCCCCTCTGGAGCCACTTCCTGGCACGCCGTGCGCTGGGGCTACCCTACAGCGTGAGCCCGTGCGCGGTGATTCCGCTTGGGTGGCCGAAGGGGCGGTACGGGCCGACGACGCGAAAGCCCGTTGGTGACGTGGTGCACCTCGACCGCTTCGGCAACCAACCATTCAAAGGGCAGACGCCTACGGGAGATGTTTCATGAGTCAGGCCCTCTACATCTCGGACGCGCGCATCGTCGACGGCACCGGCGCGCCAGCCTTCGAAGGCAGTGTGGCCGTGCGTGACGGCAGGATCACCGGAGTCGGCGCCGATCTCACACCGGACGCGGACGCGAAGCAGATCGATGCTGGGGGTAAGGTCGTTTCGCCCGGTTTCATCGACGTGCACACGCACTTCGATCCCCAGATCTGCTGGGACCGTCTTGCGACGCCGTCGCTCGAGCATGGCGTCACGACCGTGCTCATGGGCAACTGCTCGTTGTCGCTCGCGCCCGTCCGCAAACAGGATCAGCGAGCGCTTGCCGGGATGTTCAAGCAGATCGAGGACATCTCGATCCCCACGTTCGACGCCGGCGTCCCCTGGGACTGGGAAACCTACCCGGAGTACCTCGACTCGATCCGCCCAGGGCTGGGGATCAACGTCTCCGGGCTCGTCGGGCACTCGGCGTTGCGTCATTACGTGATGGGCGATGCAGCGCAAGAGCGTACGGCGACCGATGAGGAGATCGCGGAGATGTGCGCGATCCTGGCTGACGCAATCAAGGCCGGCGCCGCCGGTCTTTCGACTTCGTACGTCGATGTCGATGAGAACATGCGGCCCGTAGCGAGCCGCGCCGCCACGAAAGAAGAGGTCATCGCGCTAGGAAAGGCGATGGCAAGCGCGGGGCGTGGGATCATCCAGACGGTACCAGTCTTCTTCGTGCCGGAGGCGCAGCTCCAGAACATGCGCGACATGGCCGACATCTCGCGCGAGACGGGTCTCATGTGCACCGTGGCGCCGATCGTTCACAACCCGACGAACGAGCTGTGGCGCGACTCGATGGCGCTTCTCGAGGAGGAGGCCGCGAACGGCGCGAAGCTCTACGGGCAGTGCATGCCACGTACGTTCGATGTCAACGTGCGGTTGTCGGAAGCATCGTTCATTCTGTTTGCGCTTCCCGCGTGGAACGAGAGCATGCGCCTGCCGCAAGAGGAGCGGCAGGCCGCATTCGCCGACCCGGCACGGCGCGACGACTTGCGAAACCAGTCGGTGTTGCTCGGGCCCGCCTGGGACTACTTCATCGTCCGGAACGCTCGCGACGCCGAGAATCAGGCCTTGAACGGCCGGCTCTTGAAGGACATCGCGGCCGAGCGTGGCGTCGCGCCGGCGGATGCCATGATCGATTTGGCCGTTCGCGAGGATCTCGAGACCGAATTCTGCCTCATGGGCATGATCAACGGCCAGACCGAGCCGGTGACCGAGCTTCTTCGACATCCTCTGGTGCTCGTGGGCGCGAGCGACGCTGGTGCGCACGTCGCGCAGTTCTGCGGCGCGGGCGATACGAGTGATCTCCTGGGGCGTTGGGTTCGTGAGTACGGCGCGTTCTCTCTGGAGGAAGCGGTGTATCGCCTCACCGGAGAGTTGGCGGATGCGTTCGGGATTCGTGGACGGGGGCGGATCGAGCCGGGGCTCGCCGCAGATATCGTCCTGTTCGATCCGGACACGATCGACCGCGGTGACGAGGACTTTGTCCACGACGTGCCGGGCGATGCGAACCGATACGTACGACACGCGACGGGCATCGATCAGGTCATCGTGAACGGGGCTGTTGTCTGGGAGAAGGGGGCGTACACGGACGCTCGCGCTGGGCAGATCGTTTGAGGATCTACGCTCTGCTCGTCATCGAGATGTGCCTGGCGGTGGCGGCGCAGCTCGTCCTGCGCCACGGCGCGAAAATGCTGAGCGATCATGAGCTCGGGTTTTCGATCGTGCTCGAGCCGTTTCGCAATCCCTACATCTTCTCCGGACTTGCGCTCCATGGCGTCAGCTTCTTTCTCTACGTCTTCATTCTGTCGCGGCTTCGTTTGAATCTCGTCTATCCGGTTTCGACCGGAGCGACGATCGTCATGATCTCCGTGTTGTCCGTCTTCCTTCTCTCGGAGCCTATGAATGCGATTCAGGCGGTTGGGATTCTGACGATCATCGTCGGAATTGGCTTGGTGTTCATCCCGGCCTGATGCAGCCCTCGGTCGCGCATGCGCCACCGGTTCAGACCTTCAACGAGTGGGATCCGCTCGAGGAAGTGGTCGTTGGACGACTCGAAGGCGCGACGGTCCCGATGAGCCATGTCACGTTCGATGGGAATCTGCCGCCCGTCGCGCGGCGCCTGTACCGACCGCTGGCCGGGCGCCGCTATCCTCGTATTCTCGTCCGCCGGGCTCAGCGGGAGCTGGACCAGCTGATCCACGTGCTCGAGCAAGCCGGCGTGCGGGTTCGCCGCCCCGACATCGTCGATTTCTCCGTGCCCTGCGCGACGCCGAACTGGAGCTCAAAGGGCTTTTGTGTCGCAAGCCCCCGCGACGGGCTGATCGTGATCGGCGACGAGATCATCGAGACGCCCATGGCCTGGCGGTCGCGCCAGTTCGAGATGCGCGCGTACAAGACGCTGCTGAAGGAGTATTTCGCCGGCGGGGCACGCTGGACGGCGGCGCCGCGGCCGCAGTTGCTCGATTCGTTGTACGCGGGCGACGAGTTCCGACCGCGATCGAAGGGCGAGCCGGTTCGATATATCATCGACGAGTCGGAGCTCGTATTCGACGCGGCGGACTTCGTGCGCTGTGGACGCGACCTATTCGTGACGCGTAGCAACGTCACGAACTGCACTGGCATCGAGTGGCTTCGTCGTCACCTCGGGGACGAGTTTACGATCCATGAGGTCGAGAGCCTCTGCCCGCAGCCGATGCACATCGACACGACCTTCGTCCCTCTCGCGCCCGGCAAGGTGTTGGTGAATCCCGAATACATCGACTCCGCTCGGCTGCCGAAGGTGCTCGCGTCGTGGGACGTTCTCGTCGCACCGGAGCCGGATCCGATTCCGGGCTTTCTGAATGTCCATCTGTCGCTCGTGAGCAAGTGGATTGCGATGAACGTCTTCATGCTCGACGAGAGGCGCGTGATCGTCGAGGCGTCGCAGACCTCGATGCACAAGGTGTTGCGCGATTGGGGCTTTGAACCGATTCCGACTCCGTTCATGAACTACAAGCTGTTCGGCGGCGGCTTCCATTGCGCGACGCTGGACATTCGTCGACGCGGTGAGCTGCAGTCGTACTTCTGAGCCGGTACTCGCGACGCCCCCACGCCGCGCCTCAGCGAGGGGCGTGAGCGGCTCTAGCCGGCGTGTGCCAGCTGGTCGGCAGTGAACTCGACGGGAATCGAGATGGTAAAGCACGTTCCCTTGCCCTGCTCGCTCTCTACCGAGATCTTGCCGGCGAGCCGCTCGGTCACCCGCTTCACGATGTGGAGCCCGAGCCCGACGCCGGGTGCTGATGCATCGATCTGGCGGAACATTTCGAAGATCCGAGCGAGGTTCTCGGCAGAGATTCCAGGTCCTGTGTCTCGGACTTCTATGGTGAGCTGGCCTCCCGCGCCGATCGCGGATACGTGGATGCGACCACCGGGGCTGAACTTGAGCGCGTTGCCAATCAGGTTCTGAAGGATGAGCTTGATCTTGCCGCGGTCGACGCGGATTGGCTCGGTCGCGAGTCCGGTGCGGGTCCACCGGAGGGAGACGTCTGTGGCCGTGGCGGCCTCCTCGTTCTCGCGTGCGAGCTGGGCGAACAGCTCCCCGAGGTCGATCCACTCGGGCTGAAGCGCGTCGCGACCCGCTTCCAGGCGTCCGAGGCGAAGCGTCGTCTCGACCAGATCGAGCAACGATCCGGCATTGCGATTGATTCGCTGGATGAGATCGAGTTGGTCGGCAGACAGGGCCCCGGTCTCCGTGTCGCAGAGTATCTCGGCGTACCCCGTGATGACGTTGAGCGGAGTGCGGAGCTCGTGCGACATCGTGGAGACGAACTCCGATTTGAGTTGGCTCGCTGTCTTGAGGCTTTGCAGGAGCCGCTCGTTCTCGAGGGCGATGGCCGTCGAGTTGGCCATCCCAAGGGCGATTCGCCGCTGCATGGGTGTGAAGGGGCCGGTGCGTTCTCGGTAGCCGCTGACCAGGATGCCGATCACGGTGTCGCCGCGCCAGACGGGGACGTAGAGAGCGGATGCCGTATCGAAGCGGCGGAGCACCCCAGGCGGGACGAGGTCCTGGCTGGCTGCATCCTGAACCTCGACCAAGGCACCCGACGTAAAGTGAGAGAACAAGGGCAGGCTGTTTGCGGGGAACTCGAAGCTTCGCAGCTCGGCGTCGACGTGAGGCGGCACGCCGGCACTGGCTTCGAGGCGGTATCCATCAGCGGTTTCGTCGAGGACGAATGTGCTGCTCCAATCGCAGCCGAGGATCTCGCGGGCCAGACGGTTGACCGTATCGAACACGTGCGTATGTCCCGCACTCGCGTGCAGCGTGGTTCCGACGTGGGCGAGGGCCGCCGAGATGCGCGCCTCCTGCTGAGATAGCGTCGACACCTGTTCGAGGAGGGCCGCCCGCGCGAAGGCCTCGTAGCGGTATCGATCGAGGAACGTAGCGCCGAAGATCGACGTCGTCGCGCCCGTGATGAGGCCTACCCAGCAGTACGCCGCTTGCTCGAGGGGAATGGTGCCCTGGCTCGCGAACAGGAATCCGGTCAGACTGGCAATCGAGAGGGCCGTTTGGGCCATCCACCCGAGCGGGATCAATACGGCGAAAGCCGTCATCAAGCAGACGAGCCCGAGCGCCTGAATTTCGGGCGCGAGCCCGACGCGGGCGAAGTACAGATTCATCAACAGGCCGAGGCTCGAACCCATGACGGTTGCGATGACATGGACGTGTCGGCGGGTGGCTTTGATCCGCGTGGCAGCAACCGCGCCGGCGCACACGAGCAGTTCGGCGCCGTACATCCACAGGCCGATCTCGCGACGCTGGGGGTGGACCAGGACGTCGACGAGCAGTGCGAGTCCGACGAACGAGAGGAAGAGCCCCGCGGTGAGGTCGATCCGCTGCCTCAGAAGCCGGCCCGTTTCACGCAGGTACTCGTCGCGGATCGCCGCTGTGTCGTGCTCGATCGCGGTACGCACAGGTGGCGCCAGGTCGCGAGGCTGTACCTCCTCCTCCACCGAGAAGAGTATCGGCTTTCCGCGAGAAATCTTGATACTTCGGGGGATTCCACCGGATTCCGCCCTAGAAGAGCTCCTCGAGCGGACTCGCCGACCACGGTGCACGAGTGTCCCGCGTGTCGAACACGGGGTACAGTAGAGGCGTCGTGGGTGATCGTTGGGTTCGAGTTGATCTGAGCAAGCAGCTGCTCGAGCTGTATGACGGGCCACGTGTCGTTGCTCGCTACGCGGTGTCTACCGCGGCCAAGGGCCCCGGGGAGCATGCGGGGAGCGAGCAGACTCCCCGCGGGGCCCATGAAGTGGCGGAGCTGATCGGCGACGGCGCGCCGCTCGGTGCGGTGTTCGCGGCGCGTGAGCCGACTGGCGAGATCTTGACGCCGCAGCTTCATGCCGCGAACCCCGACCGCGACTGGATTCTCACCCGTGTGGTCTGGCTCTCCGGCCTCGAGGAGGGCCGCAACCGAAGTGGCGACTGCGATTCCCACGATCGCTACATCTACATCCACGGGACTCCGGACGACCAGCCGATGGGCGAGCCGCGCTCGCACGGCTGTATCCGCATGCGAAACGAAGAGGTGATCGAGTTGTTCGCGCAGCTCGAACGGGGGGTGCGCGTGTTGATCGAGGAGTGACCAGCTCTACGTCGTCCTTGGGGCGCCGCTTGACGAGCGTGGTGCGTGTCCGGGACACTTCGGCCAATGCGGTCCTTCTTGCGGTCCTTTCTCGTTGCTTCCGTAGTGGCTTTGGCTGGCTGCTCGGATACCACACTCGCCGAACCGCAGGCAGTCGTCTCTCTGTCGTTCCTGCGCGCCGAGCCCGATCCGGTTTCCGGCGGGCGGATCGTAGACGAGCACGGCCGAGAGGTGCTCCTTCGCGGCGTGAACGTGAACTCGTTCGCAGAATACTGGCGCGGCAACGAATTCCCGACGACGTTCCCGTTCGCGGAGTCGGACGCCGAACGCATGTCGGAGATCGGATGGAACGTCGTTCGGCTGCTGCTCTCCTGGTCGCGGGTCGAGCCCGAGCCAGGGGTATACGACCACGCGTATGTCGACCAGATTGAGGGAGCGGTGCGGGTGCTTGCTCGCCACGGCGTGTACTCGATCATCGATCTTCATCAGGACGCGTGGACGGCGACGCTCGCCGCGCGACCGGACGAGGTATGCGAGCCACCATCGGAGCTCGCTTTGGGGTGGGACGGGGCGCCGGCGTGGGCGACGTTCGACGGAGATCGCGACCGCTGCATCTTGGGGGGCACGCGTGAGACGAGTCCCGCGGTCGTGTCGTCGTGGGACTCCTTTCTCGGGAACGAGGAGGGGCCCGGTGGAGTGGGGCTCCGCACCCGGTACGCGCAGATGCTTGGACACCTCTCGGCGCGTTTCGCGAACGAGCCGGCGGTCGCGGGCTACGACATCATCAATGAGCCGTGGGCGCTGTCACCGCCTCAGCAGGAAGGGCTGAGCGCATTGTACTCGGAGTCGCTCGCAGCGATTCGTGCGGCTGAGCGCGCGGTGGGCGGTCCGCCGCATCTCGTACTCTTCGAGCCGCCGTCTCTGTGGTCCGCCATCGGCTTTGGTCCGCCGCTGGACTTCGATCGTGATGACGACGTGGTCTACGCGCCGCACATCTACACCGGTGGCTTCTCGGGAACGCCCATTACCCGCGGTGCGTTCGAGACCGCCGTTCGCGAGGCGGCGGGATTCGGCGGGGCGCCGGTCCTTTCGGGCGAATGGGGTACGAGTCCCAGCCGTGCGGGGCCAGGAGGCGACGGGTACTTCCTCGACCACCAGTCGCTTCAGGACGACTTCCACGTTTCGGCGACCCTGTGGACCTGGCGCGAGTCCTGCGGGGATCCGCACAAGGTGAGCGACGCTCGCAACGGCGCGAATCCGCCCGTCCCGTGGGGCGAGTTCGAGGTCGACTGCTTTACGAACGAGGTTCTCGGCGAGCGTCGCCTGCTGGTGCGAGATCTCTCGTGGGCCTATCCGCGAGCGGCGCCCGGCTCGTTGGAGTCGACGCGCTACGATGCCGCGACAGGGCGGCTCGATGTGCTGGGCAGCGGGGCCGCGGTGGGAACGGAGCTCGTGGTGTTCTATCCTGCAGGCAAGCACGGGATGCCGGAAGTGTCCGGGACGGGGCTCCGTGACCTCGAGACGCTCGACGGCCCGGGCGAAGCGGTTTACGTGGTCGGGTGGACCACGGCCGGAGACTGGAGCCTGCGCGCGGAATAGCCGCTCGGTCTCCGCGTTCCGTCTCCCGTTGAGTGACCGCTAAGGCTCTAGGACTACTTTGATCGCACCGGATTGCCGGTCCGCCGCGACGCGGAACGCCTCCTCGGCGGCGTCGAGCGGAAATCGGTGCGTGATGATGGCGCGAGCGATCTCGGCGTTCCCCGCGAGAAGCATCGCTGAGGTGTCGACGTCGCGGCTCGGCCCGTGGCGTCCGTACATGGCGGCGGGCACCACGTCGATCTCCTTCATGCACAGGGCGAACCCCGGCATGGTCATGCCTTCCCAGAAGGTCGAGAGGATGAGCAGCTTGCCGCACGGGCGCAGGAGGTTCACGGCTTGCTCGAGCGAGCTCGTCGTGCCGGCGGCGTCGATCGCGATGTCATAGGTCGCGGTGTCGTCGATCTCGCCCGCGCCGAGGCGGGCGCCCGCCGCTTTCTGCGCGTCCCAGCGCGCGGCGAGGTCGACCTGGGCGCCGGTGGCCCGCGCGGCTGCGACGCCGGTGAGCCCGATCGTGCCGCCGCCGATTACGGCGACCCGTTCGCTCCCGGTGAGGCCGACTCGACGAACGCCGTGCACGGCGATTGCGAGCGGCTCGACCAGGCACGCGTCGGTGACCGGGACGGCCGGGGGCAGGAGAACCAATGCCGATTCCGGAACTCGCACGCGTTCGGCCATTCCACCGTCCAGGGCCACGCCCAGGATCATCGAGGCACCGGACGTGCAATGATTGTAGTGCCCGCTCGTGCAGTAGGGGCACGCGCCACAGGGCGTGATCGGCTCCACCGCGACTGCGGTGCCGTCCGCGAGGAGGCCCGCGAACTCGTGGCCCATCGTGGCGGTGAGTCCGGCTCCGAGGAGGTGGATGTCGGATCCGCAAATGCCCGACGACCGCACACGTACCTCGACTCCGTGGCCCGATGGCAAGGGGACATCGGCGACGATCACGTCGCGGCCTTCGCAGCGAACCGCCTTCACGTTAGGCCGCCCTCGAATGCGGCTCTCGATGCCGCCCGTAGCTCGGCGTCGAGAAAGAAGTCGATCGCGGTCATCGCGAGTGCTTTCGCCCCGTCGATCGCCGCGCTTTCCCCCATTTCCGACCCGGCCCATTTCTCGAACTCCGCATTGTGGATCGTCACGTGCGCGGGCGCCGAAGTGATCATGGGATGGATCGACGGTACCCGCTGGCTGATGTTCCCCATGTCGGTACTGCCGGCGACGGTCGACGGTAGCTTGTCCATCGGGAAGAACGTACGGCCGAGCGCCTCCGCGTTCGCTTGGTACGCGTTCGCGAGCGGCCAGCAGGTGTTGAGGTCGAGATAGTCGACGCTGCCCCAGTCGATCTCCGCGCGAGCGCCCGTCGCGAGCGCCCCGGCCGCGAAGCACGCGTCGGCTCGTTTTTTCAGTTTCTCGAGAGCTGCCTCATTTGCGGCGCGCACGCCGAAGCGTCCGGACGCGCGTTCGGGGATGACGTTGGACGCGTCGCCTCCGTGCGTGATGATCCCATGGATGCGCTCCGTGTGCGTGATGTGCTGTCGCAGTGCCGAGAGCGCCTGATAGCTGGCCACCAGTGCGTCGAGTGCATTGATGCCGGCCTGGGGGGCGGCCGACGCGTGCGCGGACCGGCCATGGAAGGTCACGTCGACGTCCGCGACGGCGATGCAGGGCATCGTCGCGAGGTCGACGCCGGCGGGATGCACCATGAGCGCGGCGTCGACGCCCTCGAAGGCGCCCTCCCGCGCCATGAGCTCCTTCCCGCCGCCGCGCTCCTCGGCTGGCGTGCCGAGCAGGCGTACCCGCCCCGGCAGTTCCGCGCCGAGTGCGTAGAGTGCGAGAGTCGCTCCGAGTGCGGTGGTCGCGATGATGTTGTGACCGCAGGCGTGGCCGATTTGGGGGAGCGCATCGTACTCGGCGAGAAGCGCGACGCAGGGAGCTCCCGTGACACCGAACTCGGTCTCGAACGCCGTCCGTAGGCCATACGCTCCGGTCTTCACCGGTAGCCCCGCGCGGCTCAGTGCCTCGGTGAGCCGTGCCGCGGCCTTGTCTTCCTTGAACGCGAGTTCGGGATTTCGGTGGATGAAATGCGAAATGGCAAGGAGGTCGGACGAGAGCCCATCGATCGCCTCCCGAGCCCGAGTCTTCAACTGGTCCCTGGTGCCCACACGCCCTCCCTACAGAGTCTTCAAGTACTCGATGACGGCACGTCGCTCGTGCGCTGTGAGGTGGTCGCCGAAGGGGTGCCCTGCGTTCGACTGGCTCCAGTAGGTCGTGTCGTACACCATCTTGCGCTCACTCTCGTCCTCGATCTCTTCTTGCGGTACGCCCACCTCGACCCACGGCCAGCCGAGCGCTTCTTCGTCGAAGTTGGTGGTGTCCAGATCGACGCGGCGCCACCGCGTGGGCCGGGCGCTCGAGTTCAGGAGCAGGTCGACCGTCGGCACGGAGCCGTTGTGCAGGAAGGGTGCCGTCGCCCAGACCCCGTCGAGCGGTGGCGGCATGTATCCAGGGAAGGGGTCGGCAGGTTCCATCTGGGTGATCTCGCCGTAGAACGACGCATTATACCACTCGACGAGCTCGGGATTGTGTACGACGCCGGCTTCGGCAACGGCCGGGTCTGTACCGATCACGTCGAGCGGGATCAGGAGATTGGGGTACGTTTCGTCGTCTTCGTTCTCGGCGTAGGTGCCGTGACACCCGGCGCAGTTTCCGGAGAAGAGGGTTTCGCCTTCTGCTGCGAGGAGGGGGTCGACGGCGCGGGGATACCGGGGCGCTCGAACCGAGTCGACGAAGGCCTGAATGTCGCGGAACCACGTGTCGACCTGACGTGCTTGCTCCACGTCGTCCACACAGACCGAGGTGGCGAGCGCCATCGTGCCGCGATGATCGCCGCGCGCCATTCCGTTGTAGAAGGGCGCGTTCTTCTTGTGCACGCGCCACCACGGCGGAGGGTCCGACGTGAGCTTGTAGTCGGCGATCACGTCGCCGTTGTGATCGCGTGGGACGATCGGGGTAACCGCCTCATCGCTCCATTCGAGCGTGTCGCGATCATGGTGGACCATGAGGATCACCGCGAGCATTTCGGCGGGGTTCATGCCGATCGTACGCATCGCGGTCGCCTCCCCGACGATCGCACCCCGCGTCAGCATCTTGGTGAAGTGTTCTTCCTCCTTGTCGTCGAGCCCGAGAGTGGCAAGGACCTCAGGTGGCAGAGCTCCGCCCGTTCCGGGATCTCCGAAGCCTCCGGTGAAGTCTGCGTTCGCGTTGCCCAGACCGATCACGACCCGGCCGTCGAATTGGCCACCATGGCAGAGCAGGCAATTTGCATTCACGACCTCGGCGCCGTCCTGCGCCGTGAATACGTTGAGGTAGTATGGGAGCCCGGCGTTCTTCCCCTCGCGGCCCGGCAGAGTGGGTGCGTTGGCCGCGCCCCCGAAACCTTGTGAGATGAGTCCTTGGAACGCTGGATTCTCCCAGATCTTCCAAGGGATGCCGCATGTCATGAACGGCCCTCCCAGCAGCATGCGTCGGCCTTCGACCGGATCTCCTCGCTCCTGCGACTCGGCCGCGAGGTGCACCCCCTCGTTCCAAGGGCCGGCCGGCGTCGTTGGTTCGGAGCCAGAGTCTGAGGTGTTGGGGCCACTTCCCGCGCAGGCGCTCAGAAGGGCGCAGGCGAGAACGCAGAACAGGAGTCGACGCATGGACCGTCCATACCATTGCGGCCTTCGCGACGGCCAGACTCCTGAATTCGCCTCTATCCAGGCAGCGGTGCACGAGTGCTAGGCTTGTCGCCAGAATGGCGAGTGAGGGAGATGAGGCGCCGCCGTCTCTGCGGCAGACGGCCAGTGGCCCGGAGCTGCTGCTGCGAGCGATCGGAGGGCCGCGCGAGGTCGCCGGCAAGGTCGGTCGCCTCGCGCGAACGATGCGTCTTTACGTGGACCGAAGCCAGATCGACGCTCGCCTCGATCGGCTCGAGGCGTGTGGTCTGATCGATCGCCGCCCCGCCACTTCCCAGCTGTTCTTCGGAAGCCTCGACATGTTGCGCTTCGTCATCGAGCCGGCGGCTCGGGAGTACTACGCCCAGAAGGGGATCTCATTCGGATTCCACCAGCTCCTGCGGGTCCTGGACGACCCGGTCTCGATGATCGACCCAACGGGGTTTCTTTCCGAGCGCGACACGATCGTCGGTCACGTCATGCAGGTCGTACATCTGAACCCGGTGTATGACCTCCAGCTGATCCAGATGTTCCCGGACGGGCTAGCCGATTTCGAACGGCAGGTGGAGGCCATGGTCGACGGTACGCATCCACGCGCCAAGACGATCGCGGCGATCATCGAGGACCCCGGGTACCACCGCAGACTACTCGACTACGTGCGCCGCTTTCGCTCGGATCCCGCGGCGGCCCCTCCGACGCGGGAGCAGCAGGGCTCGCTGCGCGATGATGATGCGTTTCGAGCCGCCGAGCGCACGTTCGCTACGCTCCCGGGCTTCGTTTCATACTGCAACGATCTTCCGCGCGGAGTTGCTCGGCTCGCACGTCGCTACGCCGGCTTGAAGGCGTTCCCCGTAGACCTGGCGGAAGGTCAGTAGCCGCCGTCGTCGCCGCCGAGACTCCAGGGGCCGTCGCCGCGCGCTGCGATGTAGAGGAAGATCCAGGCGTACACCGTTGCGAGTTCCCCGTGGTTCTCGATCGGCAGGAGCGCATCTCCCTGGTGGACGAGAAAGTAGGCGAAGGCCATCAGCCCGCTGGCGAAGAAGGCGGCGTAGGTCGTGAGGAAGCCAACCGCGATCAGGGACCCCGCGATGAGTTCGGATAGGCCGGCGAACCAGACGAGGCCGACCGACATTTCCGGATGGGCGCCGCCGAACAGTCCGAAGATCTTCTGTGCGCCGTGGCAGAAGAACAGAAAGCCCAGGACCATCCGCATGATTGCGTAGATCCTGTCCGATACTCGAGGCCCGCTGTCGTCCGCGGTCGCCACCTCTCCTCCAATCGAAGTACCCGCCATTCGCTGGGTGTCTCACGATTGGCGCGCTATGTCACACAGGTGGGCGGTACGGAGAACTGGAGGGCCGCGACCGACGCGATTGCAACGGCGGTGGCGCCGGCGGGCCTCGATCTGATCCACCCCTTTCGCGTGGCCTGGTACGACGATGCCGTGGAGGCCCGCGAGCGGCTGCCGTCTGTGCGGGGAGGTGACGGGCTGGCGGTGTTGGTCGGCAATACGCGGGCGCTGTGGCCGCGGTTTCTCGAACACGTTCGGGATGATCCATCGGCCCGCGATGCCTCGGATCCCCTCGATCGTTGGCTGGAGGATGTGTTCTCGCGGACCCTTCGTTCGTTCGGGCCGGCCCATGAAGTGGTCTTTTCCCATGAGGCGGCGCCTCGACGGATACCCATGCAGAGGCTCGCGGTGCACGCTGGCTTCGCTCCGTTGTCGACCGGACATCTTCTGGCGCATCCGGTGTTTGGTCCGTGGCTCGCTTTGCGCGCGGTCGTGATCGTCGATTTGCCCGGTCCCCAGGGGATCGCGCCTGCGGTGCGCGCGCCGTGCGAGGGGTGCGAGGCACCGTGCCGCGCCGCCTTCGACCATGCCTGCGAAGTCGCCGATGTCCGCACGGATCCAACGCTTCTGCGCGATCGCTGGCGTCCGTGGCTCGCGATTCGTGACGCATGTCCGGTAGGGCACGCGTATCGCTACTCGGATGCGCAGATCCGATTTCACTACCGCAGCGAGTGGCCCGAAGCCTGAGTGGCTACCGAAGTCGTGCGCCGATGCGGGCGAGCTTTTCGGCCGCGGTGCCGAAGCTTCTGGCGTCTGGGTACGGGACGGCGTGCACGATGCGCGTGGCCCCGGCCGCGGCGAGCGTCTCGGCCTGCGCGACGCCGTGATCTGTGTCTTCCACGTCGAGTCCGCTGATCAGGACGATCTCGGGCTTGGGGTTGCCCGCAGCCGCGGAGTTGCGCTGGAACTCTGCGATCGGCGTAGCGAGCTGCTCCGGGTCGGCACCCATCGGCATCCAGCCACCACCGAATCGGACCGCTCGCTTGGTGGCGTGTGGAGCTCCTCCGCCGACGAACAGCGGGGGTGTCGTTGGTCGCGGTCGGAAGAGCATGGCCTGACCGTTGGACTCCACCTCGTCTCCGGCGAAACATCTTGCGAAGAAATCGAGGGTCTCGTCGCTGATGGCGCCTCGGCGCTTGCGCGGTACGCCGACCGCGCGAAACTCCGCATCCATCCATCCGATGCCGACCCCGAGCAGCATGCGGCCGCCGGAGAGCTCCTGGATCGTTGCGATCGACTTCGCGGTCGGGAGTGCGGGGCGGTAGGGGAGGATGAGCACGCCCGTGCCGAGGTGGATGTGCTCCGTGCGCCCGGCCAGCCACGCGAGTGTGGTGAGCGGGTCGAGGTAGCGGCCGTTCGAGCCTTCGGCGTCGTCGGGGGGGATCGCGATGTGGTCGGGAATCCACAGATCATCGACCCCGGCCTGGTCGGCGGCGCGGGCACAGCTACCGACCATCTCGCGGGTGGAGCCGTTGCCCATCGTGCGTAGGTAGACGCCGAGTTTCATCGTAGGGCTCCTTACTTTCGGAACTTCTTGAAGTCGGGATCGCGCTTCTCGATGAAGGCCGTGATCGCCTCGACGTTCTCGGGCGAGCCGGCCTGCTCGAGCATCAGCTCGTCTTCGATCTCCAACGCGGCCTGGATCCGGTCGCGGTTCGCGACCATCAGGGTCTGCTTGATGGCCTGCAGTGAGGGCACGGGCCATTGCGCCATCTCTCGAGCCTTGGCCAGCGTAGCGCCGAGAAGCTCGTCGTCGGGAAGAACCCGCGCCGCCATGCCCATCTCGAGTGCGCGTGAGGCGGTGATCCATTCGGCCGTGAAGAAAAGCTCGGCCGCGCGCTGGCGACCGATGGCGGACTGGAGCATGTAGCTGCTCGCGATCTCGGGCACGAGGCCGAGACTCGCAAAGGGGAGGCGCATTCTGATGCTCTCCCCGATGTACGTGACGTCGCACGCGATGAGCAGCGTGCAGCCGCCCCCAACGGCGATGCCCTTGCCGGCGCCGAGCAGCGGTTTGTCGAAAGCGAACAGCGACTCTACGCACCCGAAGAACCCCGAAGGCTTTCCGTCGGGGCGCCCCTCGGCGCCCGATCCGAATGCCGTGAGGTCCTGGCCCGAGGAGAAATCGTTCCCGGCCCCCGTGAGCACGACCACCGCAACCCGCGGATTTTCACGTGCCTCGTAAAGTGCGTCCCGCAAGCCATCCCACTGCGGATCGTTGAACGCGTTTTTCTTTCGCGGGCGGTTCAGAGAGATCAGGAGGACGCCGTCGTCGTCCAGGTCCTTCAGGATCGGGGATTCTTCGTTCATCGATGCTCCGGGTCCTTTGCCATGATGGCCTTGGAGAAGGCGTCGTTCCGTCGGCGGCCTCGAGGGGAAGCCTACCATGTGGCTCCGACGTCCAAAGCTCGGGCGAAGTTGCTCGAGAATCGAGGGGCTGTCACAACGGTCACATGGTCCGTCACGTATCTCGTCCGCTCTTTCTCCCGGTCGTCCTGATGGTCGCAGCCGTCGTTGCGGCGAGCCCGGCGGGAGCCCAGTCCATTTTCGACGATCCCTCCTCCGAACAGGTCGAGCAGGCGACGGATCTGGAGTCGATCAAGACGGACCTTGCGCTCTGCGCCCCCCACCTGGCCAGGCTCAAGCAGGGGCCCGACGCAGAGGCGCTTCACGAGAGCGTGGAAGACCCGCAGTGCCGCAAGGCCGTCCTGGCGGGGCAGGCCGCAGGACTCAGTAAGGCCGAGATCGTGAACATTCTGATGGGAGCGAGCGACGTTCCCGATCCGGGCGGATTCACAGTAGACCACGACGGTCCGCCCGTCGTAGTCGATTAGTTTAGGCAGATGGCAGCTCGCGATCCTCTCGTCCGCCTCTCGACGCACACCGTCGAGAACCAGGTTCCGCCTCTCGAGGCGATCGACCTCTACGGTTCGGATGCGGCCCTCGTCGAGGGGGTGCGTCGTGGCGGAGCGGACTGGGCGACGGAGCGGTTGCAGGCCTTTGGCGCGGAACTCGGTAGCTCGCGTGTGATCGAGCTCGGACACGAGGCGAATCAGCATCCGCCCGAGTTGCGGAGCTTCGATCGCTACGGGCAGCGCATCGACGAGGTCGTGTACCACCCGGCGTACCACGAACTGATGCGGCTCGGCATCGACAGTGGCATGCCGTCGGTGGCCTGGACCGAGTCGCGGACGGGTGGCCACGTCGCCCATGTCGCCATGACGTATCTCTTCTCGCAGATCGAGGCGGGCGTCGTCTGTCCGATGACGATGACCTACGCCGTCGTCCCCGCGCTTCGACAGCAGCCGGACGTTACGGCCGTCTGGGAGAAGGGAGTGCTGGCCGCGTCGTACGACGAGCGCGCCGTTCCGGCGGAGGAGAAGACCGGGCTCACGTTCGGGATGGCGATGACGGAGAAGCAAGGGGGCTCCGATGTGCGCTCCAACTCGACTCGGGCTCATGCGCTCGGCGCGAGCGGCTCCGGCGCGGAGTATGAACTTCGGGGACACAAGTGGTTTTGCTCGGCGCCCATGTCGGACGCATTCCTCACTCTGGCCCATACCGACCGCGGGCTGTCCTGCTTCCTCGTGCCGCGGTGGCGGCCTGACGGTTCGCGCAATCCGTTCCACCTGCAGCGCCTGAAAGACAAGCTCGGCAATCGCTCGAATGCGTCGAGTGAGGTCGAGTACGACGGCACCTGGGCGCAGATGGTCGGCGAAGAAGGTCGGGGCGTGCGCACGATCCTGGAGATGGTGCATCACACGAGGAACGATACGGTCGCGGCGCCTGCCGCGTTCATGAGACAAGCTCTCGTTCAGGCCATTCATCACGCGCGCCATCGCAGCGTCTTCGGCAAGAAGCTGGTCGAGCAGCCTCTCATGCAGAATGTCTTGGCCGATCTCGCTATCGAGTCGGAGGCGGCCACCGCGCTGTCGATGCGCATCGCACGGGGCTTCGACGAGTCGTCGCGGGACGATGAAGAGCGCGCCTTTACGCGGATCGCCACGGCGGTGGCCAAGTACTGGCTCAACAAACGGGCGCCGGGTCACGTCGTGGAGGCGCTCGAGTGTTTGGGCGGAGCCGGGTATGTCGAAGAGTCGATGATGCCGCGTCTGTACCGCGAGGCGCCCCTGAACGGCATCTGGGAGGGGTCGGGGAACGTCATCTGCCTCGATGTGTTGCGCGCGATGGGACGCGAGCCTCGCGCGCTGGAGCTATTTCTGGCCGAGTTGCGCGAGGCACGCGGCAGCGATCACAGGCTAGACGCGGGCGTTGACGGGCTCGAGCGCGAGCTTCGCGATTCGTCGCACTTCGAGACACGGGCGCGTCGGCTCACGGAGACCATGGCGGTCCTGCTTCAGGCTTCGCTCCTCGTGCGGTATGCCCCCTCGTTCGTTGCGGATGCGTTTTGCAGTGCTCGACTCGGTGGAGAGGCCGGGCGCTTGTACGGAACCCTCCCTCCGTCCGTGTCGTGCGCCGCGATCGTTTCGCGTGCATGGCCTGGTTGACGGCTTCGGTGGAGGCGGCCGCTCGAGTCCTCGCTCGGCGCGCGAAGGACGGGCGGTGAGGGTCAATACCAGAAGAACACCCAGCGAGACCGGTTCAGCTGTGCGAGGTCCGTGAGCTCGCTCGATGTGATGAGCTCGAACAGCGGTCTCTGGAACGAGAACACGAGGACCGCGGTCGCGAGTCCGAGTGGGACCAGGTCGCGTAGTTGGAGTCTCCGTTGAATCCCTCGCGCGATCCCGACCCCGGCCAAGATCGCGAGGATCGGGTGGAATGGCATTCGGAATCGCGTCGTGGCGACGAGTCCGGCGACCAGCGCGGTGAAGAAGAGCATCCACGAGAGAAGGAGCTTCATGTGTGAATCGTGCCAGGTCTCGCGAAGCCCGGCCGCCGCTGCGAGAAGCAATGCGATGTACGCGAGTTGGATCACCCAGAACCAACGAAGGAAGGTGGCAACGTCGAGCTTCCCCCAGGCCTCGAGGCTGAGGTTTCGGGTGATGAACCACTCCAGCCCCCAGAGGTTCAGTCCTCTGACGATCGACCGCCGCGCGTAATCGGCCGGGTGGTCGCGGATTCCCTTCCATCCCATCTCGCTTGCCACGCGGGCGCGCGTCAGCGGATCGGGTAGCCCGTGCCACGTGTCGAAGACCTCCTGCGGCTCACCCCAGTGGCTGCCCATCCACAGGTTGTACGGCGCCTCGTTTTCGAGGAGGATCTCGGGGCCGTAGCGGAGCTGGTTTCGGATGACCCACGGCGCGAGGACGAGGGCGGTCGCCGTCGCAAAGATCAGGGCGAGACGAATTGCGCCGCCCCAGCCGAACCGCCAGAGCCAAGAGAGGGCGAGCATCACGGTGAACGCACCGATCGCGGGCTTGAGTAGCATCGCGAGGCCGGTGAGGACCCCGAGGACGATCGGGCGCGCGACCTGGCCAGGACCGAGCAGGCTGGTTCGCCAGAACACGATCGCCGTGAGCAGAGTGTAGAGCGTCTCGGGCCAAAGCATCGCGCAGTAGCCGATCATCGTCGGGTCGAATACGTAGAACGCCGCCGCGATCCGTGCCGCCTGCCGTCCGGCCGCTCGGTCTGCGAGTGCGAAGATCGGAATGGTCGCCGCTGCACCTGCGACGGACTGCAGGACCTTCGACAGGAGGTGCCAGGCCGGGCCGGTGCCGGTGAGGAACGACGTGAGGTAGAGAAAGGTGAAGTAGCCTGGCGGTCGTTCGAGCGGACCGGTCTCGAGTACACCGGTGTCGCGCCACTGCTCGGTCTGTTGCAGGTAGAGCAGGTCGTCGGCGAGAAAGCGGTTGAAGGAGTCGGTCCACACCGACGCAACGATTCGCAGGAGAAGTCCGACTGCGAGCAGGGCGAGAAGGGCTCGGTCGTGTCGCCATGCGTCCGGCGCGCTGAGAGCCGGCGCGCCAGCCTCCACCGGCGCGTTCCCGCCGGAGGCCGACGTCAATCCGCTCTCCCGCTGCCAGTGCGCGAGCGCTCCGGTGGCGGCGGCGCGCCGTCGGCCTTCGGGGAGGCCCTCCGCGGCGCTGTGGAAGCCCCCAACCAGGACTCGGGCGCTGCCCTCAGGCGGCCCGTCGTAGGCCAGCCCCACGTGACCGTCGGAAAAGAAGTCGAGCGCGGAGCTGCAGTCTGCTCGATCATTGGACCTCGGTACTCTGGCCCCCCGATCCATTCAAGTCGCTGGTGCCGTCGGGCAAAGAGTGTCTGATCAGTCGAAGGGCCGGTTTGCCCCGCCGATCGACGGCGCATCGCCCGCCGAGGGGAAGCCCATCTCTTCGGTCGTCTGCCCGATGCTGGGGTTCGCCCCCGCACTCGGGTCGTTCATGAACCGGCGCGAGGTTTCGCCCACCGAGGGGCCGCTGCCGGCGTCTGGGTCGTTCATGAACCGGCGTGACGTCTCCCCGATCGAGGGGGTGTCCCCGGCGTCTGGGTCGTCGAAGAAGCGCCGCGAGCCTTCTCCGACGCTGGGTGCTTCGCCGGCGTCCGCGTCGTACATCCCGGGGCCCACCTGGGCGGCGGCCGCCGTCGCAAAGGTGATCGCGGTGAGGGCCGAGACCACAGCGAAACCTCGACGATTCAATCGTTGCGCCATGCCCTCCAGATCTCACCCGCGCCGAGCCGAGTCAAAGGGGGCGCGGCCTTGAGAATGAGCGTCGTTTGCGCTTCCTCTGTGGGCCATGGGACAGGGCACGGCGGTGGCGAAGAAAAAAGACAAGAAGCAGAAGGACAAGCACAAGTCGGGGAGGAAGGGGAAGCGGACGATGGCCGAGAAGGCTGATCGCCACGACCTCTACGAAGACTCCGTGCAGTGTCCCGAGGAAGACGTCGAGTTCTTCGGCAAGACATTCAAGAAACTCCGAGGTCGCCGCGCGGACGTGTTGCGCGAAGATTTCTGCGGCACCGCGAAGATGGCAGTCGAGTGGTGCCTCAGTCACGCCGAGCGCACCGCGATCGGCATCGACCTCGATCAACCGACGATCGACTGGGGGCGTGAGAAGCACGTGTTGCCGAACGCGCGCAAGCTCGGCGATCGTCTGAAGGTCTACACGTCGAATGTGCTCGACGTGCGCGAGGAAAAAGCCGACGTCACCGCCGCCTGCAACTTCAGCTTTTGTGTCTTCAAAAAGCGCGAGGAGTTGAAGGAGTATCTCTCTCGCGCTCGCGACGGACTGGCCGAGGACGGTCTACTCTTCCTCGAGATCTACGGCGGAACCGAAGCAACGGCGGTCACCGACGAAGAGCGAGAGTGCGATGGGTACGAGTACGTCTGGGACCAGAATAGGTTCAACCCGCTGACCGCGGAGACTCTCTGCTACATTCACTTTCGCTTCCCCGACGGGTCGAGCATCGAGAAGGCCTTCACGTACGATTGGCGCCTGTGGTCGATCCCCGAGTTGATCGACATCCTCGGCGAGGTGGGCTTTGCCGACACCAAGGTCTTCTGGGAGCAGCTCGAAGACGACGACGGTGACGAAGACGAGGAAATGCTCTACGGCTCTGGCGAGTACGAGGACATGACCGACAAAGACGTCGAACAGCAGGAGAGCTTTCTCGTCTACGTCGTGGGCATCAAGTAGGTCCTCCCGGCCTGTTTGCTTGATCTGCGCACCCGGGGCCGGATCAAAGAGAATTGCCGGGATGTACCATCGCCTCCGGTTCCACCGCGTCGGCGAGGGCCAGTGCGAGTGTGTCTTGGCCGGGGCCGGTCGTAATTTGGACGGCCGTGGGGAGGCCTTGAGGGCCGAAGCCTGAGGGGATCGAGACCGATGGCAGCCGGGTCGTGTCGTGGACGGCGGTGAAGGCGGCCATCGCGAGCGTGACGTCTACCTCGGTGCCATCGATGTTCACGGACTGCGCGCCGATCTCGGGCGCTTCGACTGCGACCGTCGGGAGCACGAGAGCACTCACCTGGGACGTCACCACGGTCTCGAACTCGCGCGTCAGGGCGACACGGCGGTGTTCCGCTTGGAGGATCTGGGGGCCGCTCGTCGCGGCACCCGCCCGAACCAGATTTCTGACGTCTTCACCGTACTCGTCTTCGTTGCCGGGGAACAGATCGCGATGCGAGTGCGCCGTGCCGGCGCCGATCAGTGTCCAGCCTGTGGTGAGAACCTCCTCTGCATCGGGCAACTCGACTTCTATGATCTCGCAACCGAGGGCTTCGAAGCTGCGCAGTATCCTCTCGAGGTTCTCCCACACGGCGGTCTGGGTCGGGACCGGGTTGAAGCGGGGAGCGAACCCGATCTTCCGTCCCTTCATCTTGCGTCCGATGAGCCGAGTGAACTCTTCTTCGGCGATCGCCGGTGGAGACCAGGGATCCTTCGGATCGTACCCGGCCATCGCATTCATCGCGATGGCACAATCACGCGCACTGCGAGCGATCGGTCCGACGTGGTCGTAACTCGAACTCATCGGGAAGGTGCCGCGGAGGCTCACACGGCCCCAGGTCGGCTTGATCCCGACACAGCCACACGCCGCTGCCGGCATGCGGATCGAGCCGCCCGTGTCCGAGCCGGTGGCAAGCGGTGCGAGCCCGGCGGTGACTGCGGCTGCGGAACCGCCGCTCGATCCTCCCGGGATGTGTCCCTGCTTCCACGGGTTATGGGTGGGCCCGTAGTGCGGGTTGTTTGTCGTGGCTCCGCACGCAAACTCGTGGGTATTGGTCTTGCCGAGCAGGATCGCGCCGGCGTCGCGTAGGCGGCGGACCGGTTCGGCGTCGGCCGTGGGTACGTGATCTCGGAACAGCACGGACCCGTAGGTGGTCCGCACGCCCTTGGTATCCATCAGGTCCTTCACCGCGAACGGAACCCCGTGCAGCGGGCCGCGGGGACCGGTTTGTGCGAGCTCTTCGGTCAGCGCTCGGGCCTCGGTCCGCGCCTGATCCGCGG